>NZ_PYNX01000007.1:0-195150 GCF_003026755.1 Photobacterium sp. GB-50 | reverse complement strand
AATACATCGCTTCTGGATTTTTTTTATCAGCTAAAGGTTGAAGTGTTTTTTCAGCTTTTCCCCATAACTTACGCTGAATATTCAAAATCCCCTCAAAAAGTGGATCACCAGGCTGATAGATACTCGCAATATCAATAGAAGGGTTGATACTTGATATCGGGTTTTCTGATAAAAATTGTTCAAACACAGCAATATCGGCTTGTTGAGGTGTTGTTGCTTTTGAGCAACCGGTTAAGGCTATCGAAGAGAGAGTTAAAAGTAGAGTAGTAATTATTACTTTCATGCATTTAAGGCCTTAATTTAGCTGACTAAGAAGCTAATTGATTTTAATGCTGAATAGTACACCTAAAAAGAATTGGGCAATAATTTGCTTTAATATTGATTAAAAAAGCGCTTCCTTTTCATTTAGGAAGCGCTCAAAAATTGCTAAAAAATAATTAACCTTCAGGGACGTGAGCACCATCGATATAAATCACTTTTTTTACCGAGTCAGCTTTTTCTTGAGCCTTTTTATTCGCAGCAATTAAGGCGTCTTTTTCTTTAGGTGGGTGGGTAAAACTTATTCCAAAATCATCGCCATTAAATAACTCTGTCGCTTTAGCTGCAATGTACTTTTGTGTTTCTGTTAATGAATCATCATGAAGGCTTTCAATTCTATAACCTCTCCATGATATGTTCGAACCAAGTTTTAACCCTTGTTCGTCTAAACGTTTCATCTCCTCACTATGGAGGCGATTATGCTTGGCTTCATAATCTCCTAAAGCATCAATAGCCGGTACAAAGTTATTAAACCGCGCATAATTAAGAAGATCCACAGCCATAGCTTCCATGTTTTTATTTGGCTTATCTTCATTGATAATTGTATTCGCATACTCTACGAGCGGGTAGTAATAATGCTTTTCAGCAGATTGAATAACCGCATCAATATACTCCTTGTGGGTTAGGTCAGGTTTCAATGTAGTGCTGTAATATACGGCACGAACGTCGCCTGTTTTGGCTTTTTCAGCAAAGAGTTTTTGTGCTTTTTTTGTCCATTTATCGCTGCATTCATTGGGAAAGTACATTCGACAAATATCGTTTTTTGGAGAAAAAAACAAAGCTGCGTATGGATTACCTTGTTCAGCTGATTCCATATATAGCTTTTTAGCTATAGGGTTGTTTTTAATACCCGTTCCCCATGTAATTGATGCTAACCAAAATTTTGCGTCAGGATTTTGGTTCTTTGCCATAGGTTCAAGTTGTTTCTTTGCCTCAGCCCAAAGGTTACGTTGGATATACAAAACACTTTCAAAAAGCGGATCACCAGGCTGATAGATACTCGCAATATCAATAGAAGGGTTGATACTTGATATCGGGTTTTCTGATAAAAATTGATCAAACACAGCAATATCGGCTTGTTGAGGTGTTGTTGCTTTTGAGCAACCGGTTAAGGCTAAAAAAGAGAAAACTAATAATAGTGTACTAATAGTTACTTTCATGCATTTAGACCTTAACTTAGCGGACTGAGAAGCTGATTGATTTTAATGCACAATAGTACACCTAACAATTACTGGGCAATAATTTGCTTTAATATTGATTTAAGAAGCGCTTCTTAAATATCTAGAAGCGCCCTAAGATCATTTAAATTGATGAGTTTGTATTATTGTATATCTGAACGTGAGTAGAACATTGTTGCGTGAGCACCATCAATATAAATAACTTTTTTAACAGCATCTGCTTTCGCTTGAGCTTCTTTATTAGCAGCGATTAAGGCTTCTTTTTCTTTTGGGGGGTGAGTGAAGCTTAGTCCAAAGTCATCGCCATTAAATAAATCAGTTGCTTTGGCTGCAATATACTTTTGTGTTTCTGTTAATGATTTATCCTCAAGAGCATTATTTCTGTAACTTCTCCATGATATTTTCGACCCAAGTTTTAACCCTTGTTCGTTTAAACGTTTCATCTCATCACTATGAAGGCGATTATTTTTGGCTTCATAATCTCCTAAAGCGTCAATAGCAGGAACAAAATTATTAAATCTAGCATAATTAAGCAGTTTAACTCCCAAAGTTTCTAAATCTTTATCGGGATTGCTTAATTTTACAATGTTGTTGGAATATTCAACCAGTGGGTAGTAGTAATAATTTTCAGCAGCTTGAACAATCGCATCAATATACTCCTCGTGGGTTAGCTCCGGTTTCAGTGTTACACTGTAATACACGGCACGTACATCACCTGTTTTTGCTTGCTCAGCAAAGAGTTTTTGTGCTTTTTCTACCCATTGCTCACTGCATTCATTCGGAAAATACATTTGGCATTGATGATTGTCAGGTGCAAAAAATAATGCCGCATATGGGTTACCTAACTTAGCTGATTGTAAAAGCATCTTACGAGCAATAGGGGTACTTTTAATGCTTCCTGAGTATGAGATTAAAGCAGACCAATAAAGTGCATTTGGGTCATTTTTATCAACAAGCGGTTTCAGTGCTTTTTCTGCTTTTCCCCAGAGATTACGCTGAATATTAAGTACCCCTTCAAAAAGTGGATCACCAGGCATATAGATACTTGCTACATCAATAGATGGACTGATGCTTGAGATCGGATTTTCTGATAAGAATTGCTCAAACACAGCAATATCAGCTTGTTGCGGCTTGGTTGCTTTGGTGCAACCCATTAACACTATCGATATAAGTGCGATAATGAAAGTCGTAAATTTAAATTGCATCTGTCTTCCATTCTATTGATGTGTATTGTTGAGTTCGTAGTTTATCTTTAAGCTGATCGCGAATTTCTTTGGTATGAGCATCAAGATCATCGCCATTATAAAAGCATATATAATCGGTCATTGTGAAAGCAGGGTTAGAAGTGATTACTTTATACAATGTCATGTTTTTACAAAGCTCAGCGCAGTTTTTATTAAATTCATATTCATCTTCTTTTTTGTTATCACCATACTTTTTAATAAATAAAGCCAATTTTCTCCAACTCACTTTAAAGCTTTCCCATTGGGTTGATGGGGCCTGCTGTGTTTCTATATCACCATTCATGAGCACGAGTGCTCGCTCAAATTGGTTTTGATTGACACCACTAGTGTTATTAGTTAACCATTGTAAAATTTGTAAGATAGCATTAATTTGGATAGTGTTTTCAGCAATTTTATACTGAACGGATATCAAACAGTTAAGTAGGGAAGATAGTGTTTCTGGTGGGATACTAGTTATCCATGTTTGCATATTAACTTTGTTTTCTTCTTCAGTAATACGCTGAGCAAGAAACGGCGCATACTCTCCTTTTAGCGTTTCTTGTTTATAGTAGCGTACTGCTTTATCGGGCAGTAACATCGCCTCGGCAAAAGTTAAACCCAATGTGATGGCAACAGTCAGCACGTTGTTAAAGGCAACAAAATCTTCATTTACACCGTTACTGTCAGATTCACCAAACAATGCAATGCGTCTAAATCCACTTTCCTTAAGCACCGCTAAGCAGCAGTTAATAAAACGGTCAGCATTTTCAGGGTTTAGCTCAATAGCAACTTTACCCGAGCAACCTGGACCTGCCACGAATTGAGCGGCAGCGATTATGATAAACTCCCCATGTTGATAGGTGAGTCTTAACTCCGCACTGGCTCCTAGTCCATAGCTCACAGAGGCTTTAGCACTGATTTTACCTAAGGTGAGATACGAGTTGGGATTATTCGGTTTACTTGAGGCGCCTATTGCACTACTTACCAGTGGCGGTTGCCAATAGAATTCAGCAGATACAGCGCCACCTGCTTCAACACCAACAAACATATCAACTTTAGATTTAGCCTCTGCGGCAACCGCACTTAATGCTCTTTGTCCGCCGATGACTTTAGATGTTGCACTTTGACCATCCACAAGATTGTAGCTCGGCACATTGACTGATGAGCCTCTAATGCCAATGCCCCCATTATCTTCGCTTGGTCCAAATGTTATTCCCGTTCCTAGTTGGCACGTTGCAGCAGCAAGACCATAAACTTGCGCACTTAAATTGATAGCGATTAAACCAACATGATAAGACTGAACCTCTGTGCTGCCTGTTTTCATGTAAGGGATTTTGATGTCGTAGCCACGAATTTTGTTTTGTTGGCTAGGCTTATTACTTTTAACCTTGGCGTTTTCATCATTTAATGGTAACCACGTTGAAAAGTTTAATTGAGTATTAAAAAACTGTAGTTCCCCTTTGATTTCGATTTCACTGCCAAAGGTGTTTGAAAATTCAAACCCTGTTAATTTATCATCAAATGTATGGAATTTGGTGGCTGCGTCAGAGGTAAAGCGCATAAATTGTGCCTGCGCGTCAGCATTGTACGCACACTGTGCACCATCTGGCGCTAAACCCTCCTTATAGTGATATCCATCAGACCAAAACTCAGATGTCGAAGTGAATTTAGCTATTTTTGCAGATAGCGTTAAATCAATCTCTCCTCCTTTCTTCATTTCATCTAAAGCTGTTGTTAAGTCTGTACCTGTCTCTTCTACGTGATTATTCGCGGACGGAGCTTCAATTTCTACATTGAGTTCTTGGATGTGACCTGCACAGGTTTTATCGTCTTTATTTGAGGGTAAATACCAGTGAGGGCCTCGGATCCAGAAAAGATTGCCGTCTGACATTAGGCAACATTCAACGATTTGAATATCGTTAGTGCCTGCTTTATTTATAAACCGCCCTAGCTTCTTTTCTTTTACTTTATGTTCCTTTTCATCATCTATTAGAGTGAAAGTCACACCTGTAATATTGTCACTTAAAAAATGTAAGGATGTTTTACTCTGTGCATTTTTATTGGCAATCGATAAGAGCAGTTCCTTGCGGGCAATAGCCACTTGCTTTATCCAAAGCAGTTGTTTTATCACTTCATTGACAGGAGCGGTGTTCCCCGCACCTAAAAGCGCGTTTAAATCATCTTTAAGACTTTTTAAGCTGACATCAATCAGGTTAATCAGCCCTAAAGTGGGATAATACGCCCAATCACAAACATTCGCTTCATTGACAATGTCTTTCGCTGCTGCTTTTCCAGGACACAGTTCATTGTAGAGTCGTTGTATAGTTTGTTCTTGTTTAACATTGAGTGGGGTAGGCTCACTCGACCACGACCAGAAAGATATTTCTCGCCAAGATGTATCTCCTTTTTTACCGACAAGTGCTTTAGGGCCAAAGTGTGACACATCCGTACCAATGAGGTGCGACTGACTTAAACACTGCTCAATAACAACGAAACCGAGTGAGTTGAGTTTTTCTAAATGACGAGCGAAAGCAGTAGGTATTGTAGCAGTAGAATCTGGCAATTTTCGAGGCGTAAGTGCATTACGGATCCCATTGCTATAATATTCATTTAGTTTATCTTGAGAAAAAGAGATGAGATCGTTCTCATCACATGGTCGATTCTGGTTAAATGCCTTAATGGTATTAGCAATATCGATCTGTTTTTGACTCGTGAAAAAATGACTGTTTTTATCAAAAACAAAAGAAGTGCCATCATCAGATAGGATATGTTGAGCATTGCTTTCTGCTTTTCCTTTAAGGACGTTAATTTTCTTTTCTATTGACTTAAGTAGGTTTGATCTTAAATTACTCAGTGCTTTTTTTCTTCGCTCTGATTGTTGCGCTAGACTTTGGTATTCATCATATAAGCTATCTGCCTTTTCTAGACCATAATTATTGGAATTGGCAAGTTCTATTCCTATATTAGCTTTATCATGTATATTTACATGTTTTAGTTCATCATCAAAAGAAAGATTATATGTTGATGCTAAGCTTTTAATAAATGCCTCTCTTCCCCCATCGTAATAATCATCTGCACCCGTTTCTAATACCATTTTATCTATAATTAGCTGATGATACTTTTCTTTATCTTCATCGTTATCTAGAAACTGCTCATGAGGCTTAGTATTAAAATTTGACAATACCCCTAACTTATCTAACGCGCTGAATTTATCTTTTTTTGAATCAACCCCCACAACATTTTCAATCAGGGTTTCTTTTTCTTTTAAAATGGCTTTTCGGGCCGTTTCTGTGATGGCATACCACGTTTTTTTACCGGAAATAGGGTGGCTTGGTACATACAAAACATCGACAAATTTTGGCTGAACCGCAGAACAAGTCGTGTTCCCCGTCGCTGTGCTGGTTGGTTTTTCTGGTAAGGGGATCCTTTCACCCGATGATGTATTATCAGGAATATTTAATGTATTTCCCTCAAGAATGTAGTCAATATCTTGAATTTGATCACTGTTGAGTTCTTGTAGCTTTTCTACAGTTGTATTGTATTTTAGGGCAATTAAGCTAAGGCACTCATCTTTTGTTATTTTATGCGTATTCATTGTCAACCCCATTGTTTAAAGCATGCCGAAACCAGAGCGTAATGATCGGTTGGTAAATATTGGAAATGAATATTTTCTTGTTGAATCGATTTAATATGTTGCTCTTCGTCTGTCCAATATAGGGCTTTCGCTGGACCAAGTAATGTCGCTAAGTCTTGAGGCGAAACCTTACATTGCTCACTTTCAATTTGTTCCCACATAACATTGGTGTAATACCGAAATAACATTTTTTTACCGTCCACTTGAATAATCAGCAATTTCTGAAGGTGGTTAAGTAATGTGTTTGTTTCAACTGATGCGTCAACGGCAAACATGACTGAACTTGAATCGAAGTAGGGCATTACTTTCCATTTATCTAACGCTGACTTGTCTTGCCCTAAGTTCACCAGTAACGGACTTTGATCTATCAAATATTCAAAATCACACCCTTTAAAAAGAGCGATGTTTTGTTCAATTGAAAAAGCGTTATTTACTATTAAAAATGCATCGGGGATACGAACTGTATCAACGAGTAACCAATAATTCACAGACATTATGCATCTCCTCGACATGGGCAGTCATCGAGAGGGCAGCTACCATCTGTTTGTTTTTGGCAAAGCTTTGCAAGAGGAACATTGGCAATTGCCAATGTTTCCATGGTTGCAGGGGAGAGTTGAAGGGGTAAAGGATTTAATGCCACAGCCGCTTCTACTGCACCCGGCAGTAATGGAGATTGTCCAGCAAAGCCAGAGCCACTGCCCGCACTGCCACCTGCATTGATGTTGACCGCTGCCCCCGAAATTGAAACGCCAGATGCATCTATTTTGATAAAGCTGTCGCCAGCCTTCAGCGTGATTTCAGCCCCCGCTTCAATCACGGCTTTTGAGCCTGCTTTAAGGTGTACTTCATTACCCGCATCCACCAGTAAGGCTTGGCCTTGTTTCATGTGTAAGTTGCCATCAACAACAAGTGTTTGATCGGCTTTCACATGCGTACGGCTTTCACCGTCGACGGTTAGGTGATCGTGGGTTTTAATGTGGGTGAAGCGTTCATTGTCTACATCAAGGTGTAAATCGTGTTTGATGTCGTCTTTGCGGTCATTTTCCACCAACATGTTCACGTCTTTTTGTGCGTGAACGTAGATTTCTTCTTTGCCCGCTTGGTCTTCAAAGCGCAGCTCGTTATAGCCATCCCCTTGGTGTGTTTCCGTGCGCAATACCGTGCGGGTTTTATTCGCCGGTAACGGGTAAGGGAGCTTGTTGGTCGCATGGTAAGTGCGGCCAGTGATAATCGGTTGGTCTGGGTCACCTTCTAAGAAACTAACAATGACCTCGTGACCAATACGCGGCAGTGCAACCATGCCATATTGGCTCCCCGCCCAACCTTGGGAGACTCGTATCCAGCAACTCGCATTATCATCACTGTTACTGTATCGGTCCCATGGGAACTGGACTTTCACGCGACCGTATTCATCACAGTAAATCTCTTCGCCTTCAGGGCCCACCACCATCGCAATTTGTGGGCCATCAACACGAGGCTTAGCCGTGTAGGGGGCTCGCCATGGGCGATGACCGGGTATCACAATAAAATCATTGTTATAGGTTGTTACGCCTTGTCCGCCAGCTTCTTCTAATGCTTGCGGCTGCGTGCCCATATGGTTAACCGCCACCACGAGCCATTCGTCATTACATTGCTCATCATCGTGCTCTTGCAAGGCAAAGTTCACCCCAGCAATTAAACCGTGGGTGTTACTTTCACCATAGGCTGTATTGGCATCACGACGTAATGATTCGAGTCGAAAAGAAGTAAACGGCTTACCACTGGCATCGTCTTTGTAACGCCCTGGGTAATCGTAATGTTCGTAATTGGCTTGCTGGTAATCGGCTTCTTTCGCATTGGCTGTTTGTAAGAAGCTATAAGCCGGCTTTTTAAAACTGTAATCTTTGAGTTGCGCAGACGATGGGCGCATTTGCGTATGGCGAGCAAAGGTGCGCACAAAAGGCACGCCACTTTGCCCACCACTGCGGCTGTTATAAGGCAGTGGTGCCGCCAGTCGAGCGGCACTTTGGGTGTCATCAGAAAAGCGCAGGGTATTCTTTTTATTCTCATGGATAAAGCTGTAAAACAGGCCTTCTTCTGCGGCAATACGGTCGATAAAGGCCAAATCTGTTTCACGGTACTGGACGCAATATTCACGCGGCACGTAATCTCGCGTTAAGACGAAATCAACATCGGTAATCCCTAACTCTTGTAGTATCACCGAGATAATTTCAGGCACCGTTTGTGTTTGAAAAATTCGGCTATTATGGCGCAACGCGAGGCGGGCTGCTGGCGGTACAAATTCCACCTGATACAAGGTGTGGTGATGGCCTGTGTCACCCTGAGTAAAACGTCGAATAATGCCATGCCATTGCTGTTGCTGCTCACCGTCTCGCCAGACCGTAAGCGTGGCCGTGTTATCGACAGTCTCTTGCGGCGTATAGGCAGGGTGACGACTGGCTAAGTCGATGGTAAAAGCGAAAGGCAAAGACAGGCTGTCAGTGCCTGAAAATTGCGTGACGGCAAAGGCATCAGCATCTAGCCCATCGACTTCAAATGTAAATTGCAAACCCGTTTTTGTTGCCATACTGACCTCGTGGTTAAACTTTTGCTAACGTCGTCCTTGCGGCGTATTTAGCAAAGGCATAAACGAAAAGCAGCCTACACAGGTGTGTAGGCTGATACATAGTGAGTGCAATTACGCTTCTAGCGGTGCACGCCAGTCATCAGCACCTGATGTGCCAGATACTGTGTGATCCCAGTTAATTGCACGGTAAGCCATTGATACTTCGATAAGCTGAGTGAAGTCTTCTTTTGATGAATCTTGGCAGTGTGGCATGTGGGTGTTGATATCAACAATCGTTGCATCGGTCAGCGTCGTAGTGAAGTAGTGCTCTTGCTTACCTTCAACCGATGTGCGGTACCACTTCAGCTCTACAGACGGAAGCATTTCACCTGATGCCAATGAGTTGTACATCAGAGGCACGGCTTTGTTCAGTGCCACGGTAAATTTAAATGGCTTGTGAACACGTTGACCTGAAGGCTGACCTGATTGTGGATCAGTAGGAACAGTAACAACGTGCTTGAATTCTTGAACAAGCATTTGGTCTTCGTGACCTTCAACATAGATGTTACCGACAGAATCAGGTGTGAATGCACCCGCTGTAATATTACCCTGAGTTTGGCCTTGGATCGCGATATAACAAGGAGTTGGCATCTTAGTATCCTATTTTATGATGGAGTAAATGACACAGCCTATGCTGTGATGACGTGCTGTTAGAGCAGGAAGTGTGCCAGTTTTTAAGTTACTGATAAGTATAGATTTTGCGTTTTTACGCTATTAAATATCGAGCAATAAGTTGCCCGGCTGGGCAACTTATTGCTCGATTTGGGCAAGTTCTTGCTCGGTAAGCTAAATGTAAAATGCTCGAAATATGAAGTTAGAGAGGGGGTGGTAGTTATTAATATGAGTTTGGCAGCGTGAGGTGTAGACCTTCTGGTCGAGTATGACTTATTGAAATCAGTGACGACGATTTTTTACGATAAACCAAGAGTTAAAATAGATTTTCCATATATTTTCTAATACGAATCTCCCCAAATAGAGCTAAGAATCTAACTCATTTATGTCCGTGCGACCTGAAGTCGTATGAAGCGTTGTTCATCGCTTTATGAATGAACTATCTGTATCACCAGATGAACCTACGAGCCTGAATAAAGCAGCGGCTCGGACAATGTAACGAAGAGAAATTTCAAATTGCTCGGGATCGAAATCGTGAGAGGCAGATCCTCCTGATAACCACATGAATCGGGTAAGTGCTAGGTAGTCAGTATGATGAACGTAAGTGAATCCATGAAAGGTGCGTTATGTGATGAAACAGCGGAAGTGGTTAATACGCTGTGGCCAAAATGGCAATGAGAGTTGGAAAGAGGTTGGACAATACTCTTTCGTGATCACAGTACTCTCCGCACTATAGTGGGCATCTAAGCTGACATTTTACGTGACATACGGAACACGGTAAGCCTGTATCACTCCCTCTGGGAAAGCCTTTGTGGCCGATAGTGATGCAAGTATAGGAGGTCGGAAAAAGCGAAAGCTACATTGTAATGATGTAGATACAGACTCATGTCTGATCACGAAAGTGAGCCCACTTCCAACTGGTCTCCCATTGCGAGAGAATTTGAAGAACTTTATTCAAGGAGAAAAGCAAATGATGGTCTCGAAAGAGATTAGTGCATCTTCTGACGGTGCTCAGTGGCAGTCTATCGACTGGAAATCCGCTGAAGCGCACGTATTAAAGCTTCAAATGCGTATCGCAAAAGCAACGAGAGAAAAGAAATACGGTATGGTGAACTCCTTACAGTGGCTCTTAACTCATTCTCGCTCAGCTAAGCTTCTTGCGGTTAAGCGAGTATCTCAAAACAAAGGCAGTAAAACGCCTGGAATAGATGGTGTCATCTGGAACACAGATGCACGCCGTATGAAAGCAGTCAATCAGCTTAGTCGCAAGACTTATAAAGATCTCATGCTTATAACAACGCCATAATTCAGTACTCGAAGCGATTAACGTGATTAACAAAATCACAATGTATATTTTGTTGTTTTTGCTATGCCTTTATTTCTTATTATTTTAATCTCTTAATGAGTATGAAAATCAACATGTTTAGGTTTGTTTGCTTTATTCATTTCCTTACAGGCAACTTTGTCTTTGTTTTGACTTGCCCAAATGCAAAGCTAGATTCAATCGAAGCAATATTGGGTAGGCGAGTCAACTGCTTGCGGATAAACTGCTCGTAGCTTTTTAGGGACTCACTTACCACATGCAGAAGGTAGTCGTGATTACCCGTCATCAGAAAGCACTCTAACACTTCATCAATCGCTTCAATGTGCTGCTCAAAGTCTTTCATGTTCTCTTCTGTCGGCTTTTCAAGCTTTACCAATACGAATACATTTATGGGAAAGCCACATGCCTCTTGATTGACACTGGCGTGATAACCCCGAATGATACCTTGTTTTTCCAGTGTTCGAACTCGTCGTAGACAAGGGGAAGGGGAAAGTGATACGCGATCGGCTAATTCTTGGTTTGTGAGACGCGCGTTGCCTTGCAGCTCATCAAGTATTTTTTTATCGATCTCATCCATTGGTATATTCCATCAATATTGGGTTTTATTTAGCAACATTATTGCTAAAAGTGTATGCCTTACTACGCAAATAGCAATCTTTAGCATCTGTCCGACACTAGAATTAAAGAAATACAACAAGGATGGAATGATTTAGCAACTATGAATACTTCAACTCAACTTAGCCCATTGCGTAAAACAACCAAACACGAACAAGCAGAAGCCCTTGCTATTGAGCAAGCAAAACATTTTGGTATCGACCCAAATAGCGATTATGGATCTACGTTGGTGGAACTGGCGACGACGTTGTACCAAGCCAATACCAAGACTCATGATCTCTGGGCGATAACGGTTGATGGCCTTTCGGATCTGGATAAGAGTGACCGTATCGCTTGGTTTAACGCAAAACGTTTCCTATCATTCCAGATCGCGAAGATTCTCGATAACCTTCAAAATCCAATGCGCGCAACATACCAATCTATTGCGACTAACAATGGTAACTTTGCCTCAAAAGGCGCGTATCCTATCTTCGATAATGTGGCGGCTATTTTTTCTGCAAGCCCGGTAATCACGCGGACTGCAACCTATTTATTTGCGTGTACCGAGTGGATTGAAGACGCGTTCAACGGTAAAGAGCCATTGCACGATATTTATTCTCGATTGCTTAACCCAACCTCAATCTCTCTGGCGAATCACATGGTTGATCTGGAGGCAGGAACGAGAGCCAACGAATACTTGGCATGGAACTTTAACTCGGGTATGGCGGCTATCGATGGCTTACTTAGTCATTTGCTTGGGCATGAAGACATTGTGTTGGCTTCACGTAATATCTACGGCGGTTCGTACCAACTTTTGGAAGACTGGTTTGGTAAGCCCTCGAACTTGAATGTCGCGGTAGAGTGGGTGGATGGTTTCTCTGGTGATGAATTTGCAGCTCGCCTTGATGAGGTTGAACTCAAGTATGCAGATCGCCTCGCTGGTGGTAAAAAGATATACGTTTACCTTGAGTCACCGTGTAATCCACATGGCTATGTATTAGATGTCGCCAACATCAGTAAAGCTGCTCACTCTCGCGGGTGGGATATCATCGTCGACTCAACAGTCGGCACGCCATTACTACATCCTGTACTAAAACGCGATGATGTGATGGAAAGACCGGATTACGTGATTCACTCTTATACCAAGGAACTCGCAGGCTCAGGTACCACAACCGCCGGTGTCGTGATTGGCCGCAACGAGACCATGTTTGTACCTAAAGGAGAAGAGGTGATATTCACCAAACCTAATGGCGATGAGACGACAATTCCATGGTGTGAAACCCTATTTTGGAATGTGTATTACATCAAAGGTGCCTTCTTAGATGCAGACAAAGCGTTTGAAGTGCTCAATGGCATGAAAACTTATGAGATGCGAGTGGTACAGAAAACCATTAATACACTGACTCTGGCGAAGATCTTTGATGCTCATCCAGACATCAATGTTTCATGTCCTGCCTTAACTAATAGTGATAACTATGAGCATTGCCAGAACAATATGTATCTGGGACTGCCGGCAGCGCTGTTTACTATTGATATGGAGGGTTGCGGCGATCGTGCGCCAATTAATCGTGACGGGTTTAAGCAGTTCTTCGACATGCTTGAACCCGCCATTGGTATGCAAGTGAGCTTGGGGCAAACCAACACAGTTGCCTTATGTCCGGCATTGACCACCCACTCAGAGTTGAGTGACGACGCGCTCAATGAAGCAGGTATTAAGCCAACAACTATGCGTATATCTATTGGATTGGAAGATCCTCGCATGTTTATTGCACATATTATCGAAGCCGCTAAGTTGTCGATTGACTGCAAACATGTTGATTTCTCATCGAGTTTTCCAAGTAATGAGCGTATTGATGAGATCTATATGCACACCTACATGGACGTACACCAAAGGTTTGTGAAGAGTCTGCCCAAGTTTGGACAACTTAGTCAGTAGAGAAGCTAAAAAATTAAGGTAGCAAGCAAGATTACCTTCAAAGAGTATTATTCGGTAGAGGGTTTCAAAGAAATCTTTATTATCCGGTTAGCTCCCTTGTAATGGAAAGGCAAACCTTGGGACTACTTAACATGATTAAAAGCCCGATAATATTTATCGGGCTCTGTAGTGTTAAATATTATTAACTTTGATTGCGGATGTAAATAAGTCCACTTCTTTTGCTAATAACTGCAGTAAAGTATGGTTATCAAGTTTATATATTTCATTTTCAATATAGATGAAAGATTGATAAATCAATTTCTCTTGTTTTGATATGTGCTTAAATAGTTCTGTGTGGTTTTGCGATTTCTTAAGTGTTTTATCTAGCTCTGTTAGAGATGCAATTACACTATCTAGATCACTATCAATGGTAGAATCCAGTGACAAAGACTGCTTGTTTTCATTCAGTTGGGTCAATATACGCAAGATAATATTAGAGCTGCGACTGCATAATAAAATATGCTCGCCTGTTTGTGACTTTCTATGCGGTTCACCTAAATAGCCCATCCAATGATCAAACAGATTGGTATCGTTAACCACGCAATCTTGGTAGTGACGTTGTAACTGAGTGGCCGTACTATCTGATTTATCTGCTACGTACATTTTTAAAGAGACCAGATAATCAATATAGCCTGTTGTTGTTGCCGTTAACTGAGTAGGGAATAATTTCTTATTCCAACCAGGTGATAAGATAAATACAAATAATAAAGGTAAGAAAACACCCAGAACAGTGCTGTCTAGGCGAGGTAAAAGAATATTATCGCCTTGTCCGTTAAGAGAGAAGCCTGCGAATACAAACAAAGTCACGCAGAATACCGCAAAGCCGTAATGACGTGCTGAGGTGTGGAAAAAAAGTATTACAGCGATACAAAAGATGAACGGCAGGATGCTTGACGATACTTGGAAGTGCAGTAATGCAACAACAACCAATAAACCACAAATTGTACCGGTTAATCGTTGAAGTAGTCGTGTCCATGTCATTGATAAATTCGGACGTAATACCAATAAACTAGTCATAAGAGTCCAAAAACCAAAGTCTAAGTTTAATGTTCGAACAATAATTAATCCCGTCGCTAAACTTAATGTTCCCCGAAGGGCATGTCGAAAATAACTCGATTTTAACGTAATTTGACTGGTTAACTTAGAGGCTAACTCTCGCCATTTCCATGACACAACAATTGGCTTGATAATGCTGGAGCTTAATGTTTGGCTTGTTTGTTGGTTCAACTGCTGAAGTGTTAAGTAGATAATATCCAGTTTATTAATATATGAAAGCGCAGCCAGTGCTTCCTCTTTTATGTTCTCTTGTATTGTATATTGGCGTAACTCTTCAAAGTCGATACTTGGAACGTTTATACGATGAACATTATCGACAGTCACTTGCTCTAAATATTGACTTATTTTTAACGTTGCTTGGTGAATCTTATCTAACCATTCAGGACATGTTTGTTTGAGATTTGAAGTTGGAATGAAATAAAGTAAACGTGTTTGTTCGTTAATACGCTCAGCAACTTTTAAGAAACGATAAATATCTTGCAGTTTTGCGCTATCTTCACCAGCAGTAAATTGCTGGTGAATTCGACCTTCTAAGGTGTGAGATAAGCCCGCAATTTGGGATCGTAATTGCGCCGATTTAATAAACAACTCATTTTTGTCGGAAGAAAAAATAAAGCCGTGATCGTGAGTGATAAGCTTTTTAGCAATCGCTTGATACAAATCAGACAGGATATCTTTGGATTCTTGGTTCGGAAGAAAGTAGATGGCTAACGCTTGCCAAAAAATGTACCACAAAGCGCCACAGGTTAACCACAAAGGAACAAGCCAAATAGGTCGACCATCTAAATGCAGTAACATAGCGTATATAGCGAGTAATATGGAGGCAAAACCGATAGCCCCTAGCCTTGGGCTTAAAACAGCCAACATAAATAAGCTAAAACTGACAACCGTTAAGCTAATAACAAATAAGACTGAATGTGGGAAAACGGCTTCAGTTCCTAGGCTGATAAGAAAGAAAACAGGAATAGCGATACAAAAATCAAGAATGCGATATTTTGTCACACTAGACGTATCAGCAAAGCCACAGCTAATACTACCCAGAGAAAATGCAATCCCCATGGTTACATGACCCATAAGGAACAAAGGTACTGAGCAAGTAATGAAGCTAAATGCAGCGATGTTGGTTCTAAAGTTGAGCAAAGTCCGTAAAGTAGGGTAACGGAGAAGTACGTTGTATAAATTCATAGTGTATTAAATATCGTCGTTTGTGCGATTTGCTTTGTTAATCATAATCTCTTTTTAAAAAGAGTGAAGGCTTTATTGGTATACACTGGTGTTTTTTAGGTATTTAGTTTGGTTGGTTATTCCCTAAATGTGAGTAAATATTTCTACATCAAGTAAAAAATTCTGGATGAAATGTAGTAAATTAAGATTAATATACTGTGTGTAATGTGAATGAAGATTTAATATCTAATATTTCTCAAATATCACATCGATTACTAAAATAAATAATTATTTAAAGCATGATTGTTTATTTTTTTAAATAATGAATAAATAACATGCATAAGATTGAATAAATAAAGAATGAAAATTAACCGTATGATTTACCTTGATTTTTAGTAATTCATTATTTTTTATAAATATATCAATAAAATTATTGATATATTTATTTAATACTGTTTATGATGCGAGAAATAAAAAACGAATACAAACAACATGGAGATAGTTGTTAATGTTTTTACTTAAGGATATATCAATAAAGCTGCAGTTAGTTATTCCTGTTATATTTATGGCTGTTTTATTATTTATTGGACTAATGCTAGGGCGAAATAACCTTATAGAAAGTGTTGATAAAATGAACGCAACAACACAATTAGTTGTTGAAGCTAAAGATAGTACCGCGAGTTTAATTAGCAATAGTTACGCAATGAGAGTAAGTGCAATTTATGCGCTTTATGATAAAGATTTATTATCACGGTTATCCAAGTCTCTTGATAGTAGCGAGTTAAGTAACAAAAATGCGATTGCAAAATTGCAAAAAATACCTGAAATAAACCAAGAATTAGAAGCATTTCGAACATTAATGATCAGCTATATTAGCTTTAGCCGAGACACAATGTTAGAAGTGCTTGATCTTAGGCATTCCGGTCAAATAACCGACTCTGAATATCAAAAATATATTGTTAAATATCGCCAATTAGGTGATGACATGATTTCAGCAATTGATGCGTTGGATAAGCGTGTAAATTTAACCGCAGATGCTTATATTACCCAGCAAAAGAAAGAGCACGGACAAACAATAAATGCGATTGGTTATGAATTTATCATTACATTGATAATCGCTATTATTATTTGTTTAGTCATTGGTTCAATGATTGTTAAGCCAATTACTGATTTGCAACGTGCAATGCAGAAAATAGCTGATGGTAACTTGAAAGATGAAATCACCGTTGACGGCTCTAATGAAGTGGGTGAATTGGCACGTAATTTAAATCGCATGATTGTTAAATTGCGTTCAACTGTGGCGGTATTAAATGATGTTGGTCGTAATGTCGCAGCCTCATCGACTGAATTATCAATTGTGATGAAAGATTCTGAGACTCACGCAAATAACCAAGTGATTGAGATTGAGCAAGTGGTAACAGCAATCGATCAATTAACAACAACGGCACAAGAAGTTACTCAAGCTGCACAAAAATCTGATGAAAATTCAAAAAGTGCTAGTGAGTTGGCTAATAAGAGCCTTGATTTGTTCTCTAACAACCAACAAGCAAATGAAGAAATGGCTGAATCATTAGTGGAGGCCGCTGATGTTGTTGCGCAACTAAAAGTACAATCGGCGCAAATTAGCCAAGTTATTGACTCGATACAAGGCATCTCAGAACAGACTAATCTATTGGCACTTAATGCTGCGATAGAAGCCGCACGCGCAGGAGAAAGTGGTCGCGGTTTTGCCGTGGTAGCTGATGAAGTTCGTCAGTTAGCAGCAAGAACACAAGCATCAACAAAAGAAACACAGCAGATTATAGAGCGTCTGCAAGAGCAATCGACCTCAGCAAATGAGCGTATGCAATCTGCAATTGATACATTAGAAAGCAATAAATTAGTCGCTTTTAAAGCAAATGAAGCGCTAGAGGGCATCACTGCGGCTATTTCAATGAATAGTGATATGAATACTCATGTTTCAACCGCTTCTGAAGAGCAGTTACAAGTCACAATGGATATCAGTAATAGTATTGAGAATATTCATCATATCATTCGACAAAATGCATCAGGTTTAAGCCAGTGTACGGTTGCAAGTGAAGAGTTATCTGATCTTGCTGAAAAGCAAAGCGAACAGTTGAAATACTTTAGGTGTTAATTAAGTGATAATCAGTTATAAATAACCGTTTTTCTTGAAGCCTTACTGTGTGTATACATTTGATGATAAATCAATATGTAGCATACGCTGTAAGGCTTCTAGTTTTGTTTAGGGCTTTGACGCTCGAGGTTAAGTTCTTTTACACGTTGTAATAGATAATCTTTGAAATTAGCGCATCGCACTGGCATATATTTTCTTGGTTTATAATACAAACTCAGTTCAAATTCGCTACTAACATAATTGTTTAATACCGTGACTAACCGATCTTCTTGAAGATCGTGTTTAATCAAACTGTAAGGCAGGTAAGCAATCCCTCCACCGGCTAGGGCGATATTTTTTAAAATTTCACTGTCGTCTACTTCTACCGATCTAGGTATTTGAACAGAGTTATATTCACCATGTTGTTCAAAGATCCACTTGTTTCCACCGACTAATGTTGTTGCAAATAGGCACAAATGCTTTTTTAGATCATGGGGTATTATTGGCTCTCCATAGCGTTGAATATAACTTGGCGAACAACAGGCTTTTAACGGTTCACTGAAAAGAGAACGTTTAACCAGTAAACTGTCTTTGTTTTGAAAACCGCGGTAAGTTGCATTTGCTCGAATGGCAAAATCGACATCGTGGACATTATCCACTTCAAACGCTGTTTCGATCACAACAAAATTGATAGTAGGGTTATTACTGATATATTCACCAATAATTTTACTCAAAAAATGCTTAGCAAACAAAGGGGTACTAGCAATTTTTATTGTACCAATATCATCATTGCCTAAATTTTGTATTTCATTAATGGCATCGGTTATTTGATTATTGATGTGGCTAAATTGTTTAAATAGTAATTTGCCAGCTTGTGTTGGTGTGATTTTTCGCGTGGTACGTTTAACAAGGCTAACTCCCATGTTTTCTTCAAGCTCTGTGAGCCAGCGACTACCAGCAGACGGCGATATACCATATTGTTTTGCAGCATCAGTCACTGAATTGCAGCGTACGACATGAAGAAAAAAAACAATTTTGTCTAACATTCGCATTCCTTGCATTATTAATAACGTTCCGGAGTATCAAATGTAAATAGTAACGTTATAGTTTATGATTTAAAGCTATCTTCACGGTAATTGTGTCTTTTTCTTATATGTGGAACGTTATTTGATTATTTGCAAGAGTGAATTGCTTTAATGCAACTGCACGCTGAGGACAGGTTACCTATTATTATATTAAGCCGTAAAGATTAGAGCTTATGTATTGGACGTAATAATAAGTATATAGAGTAAAAATGTCTTTTTAAGAGGGGTAGTAAAAATGCTAACGGATAAGGTTTGCCTTGTAACTGGTGGTGCTCAAGGTATTGGTCGCTGTATTGTCGAAACCTTTGCTAACCAAGGCGCAAAGCATATATTTGTATGTGATATGAATTTTGGCGCCATGGCCGATTTAGAGCAACAATTTCCTAATGTAACTGCACTCGAATTAAATGTATGCGATAGAGCTAATGTATCGGAGGCGATCACAAAAATCGCACAACAGTATGGAACCATTGACGTATTAGTGAACAACGCAGGTATTACACGGGATAACTTAATTGAAAATATGTCGGAGAATGATTGGGATCTTGTCATTGATGTCAATTTGAAAGGCGTGTTTAACATGACACAAGCCATTGCTCCGTTAATGATGGCTTCAGGTTCGGGCTCTATTATCACAATGTCATCAGTGGTTGGCACCGACGGTAATATTGGTCAAACCAACTATGCAGCGACAAAAGCTGGCGTGATTGCAATGACAAAATCATGGTCAAAAGAGTTTGCACGTAAAGGTGCAAAAGTACGTGCTAATTGTGTTGCGCCTGGTTTTATTGAAACACCAATGACAGTCGATTTACCTGAAAAAGTGATTGATTATATGGTGTCTAAAACGCCGCTAAAACGTATGGGGCTGGCGCAAGATATTGCAAATGGTGTGCTATTTTTAGCGAGTGATAATTCAAGCTTCATTACTGGTCAAACATTGAAAATCGATGGTGGGCTAGTGATATAGAGGCAATACATAATTCATCTTCCTACCTCATTTAGACGAGGGAGTATTTTGCCTTGTTGCAATGTGTTTCTGGAACGAGAAAAGCGTAGAATATGCATTACTAAATAGATATCAAAACAAGATAGATTGAATTTTGAACAATTACTGCGATTGAATAAACATCACTATTGCTGGAATAGTGATGTTTTTACACTTAATTGTCAGAGTTGTGTAAAATATTAGGGTTTTGCTAATATTTTCAATGCTTTCCACTTGAAAAGCATTAAACTGCGTCGACTTATGCTTTTAGGATTGATGTCGTGGTCACCTTTTTTATACAAAATATAAGTGTTGAGAGTGTAGTGCTATTACTTCTCGCTGTTATTTTATTGTTTTATTCAATGCAGAAAGAAAATATTTGGTTAAGCCGTTTAGCGCTTATATTAATGGTTTGTGGTGGGGCGGCCTTGATCAATAAACAATACCAAGAGTATCAGTCTTTTTCTGATCAATTAAATATAAAGCATGATCACAGTGGCTTTGTTGATATTCCATAAACCTGTTAGCACATTGTTGCGATAGTGACTTGATTTGACTTAAATAGGGCATAAATAGACATACCGATACGAAGGTTTTCTTCTATTAGATCTAGATTGTCTACTAATGCACAGACGGTAATATCATCATTTAATGCGATAGTAACTTCGGTTGATTTCGTATCTTGCTGAATTGACGTTATCGTGCCTAATAATTGGTTATCAAAACGATCACGTTTTCCGTGGATCATATTTTCTTCACTACAAACTGTAATCGCTGGGCCTTTAATCAGAGCGACGACATCTTTGTTTTTTTCCAATTGAAGTTTTACCGTACTGCCATGGGTGATCGTGGCATAGATATTATGGGTGTCGGTAAGTGTAATCGTAACGCGATCATGCAAGCTATGACGTTCGATAGAACTAATGTGCCCAAAGAATTGATTTCTCGCACTTGTCTGTAATGAAAAACGAGACATGATACCCAACAAACTATCTAATGGCGCGCTTTCATCATTTAAGGCTTTTAAGCCCATATCTTGAATTTGATTTAGCAGTTCATACATTTGCACTAAACGTAAACCAAATCGCGTGAGCTCCGCGCCACCGCCACCTTTACCGCCTTTTTCACTTGTTACAAGTGCAGAGCCAGCAAGAATATTCATATCCTTAACGGCATCAAAAGCGGCTTTATAACTAATACCTGCAAGTTTTGCTCCTTTGCTTATCGAACCTGTTTGGTGGATGGCATTGAGTAGAGCAATACGACGAGGATTGGCGAAAATCTTATTTTCAATAAGAAGAGTAGAGATGGCAGTAAGGTTCATAACAGTAATTTGATCTTATATTTTTTTCTATCTTAGCGCAGTTTACCCTGTAGGTATAATTTAAATATATAAGTAACCTTTTGTATTTATTATGATATTACTGTTTTATCTAAAGTAAAGTTATTGAATAATCAAAAGATTAGCTATAACGCTGTTGGTTTTTTAAACTGTCTGCACCCACAATCAATGAATACAGACAGTGCCTTAATCCAACGTAAAAGGGTTACGTTTGGCAATATGATCAGTAAGGCTACTGACTGATTCACAACAACATTGTTCCATCACTTGTTGTAGTTGTCTTTTCAACATATTAATAGTGTGATGACCACCGTTAATACCCAACGCACCTACACCATACATAAAACTGCGACCAAGAAAGGCAAACTCAATCCCTGTTGATAACGTGCGAGCAATATCAGCTCCGTCACGAATACCACTGTCCATCATAATCGTAATTTGACCTTTGCATTTATCCATTATTTCAATGGATTTACTGATAGTAGAAGGTCCTGCATCTAATTGTCGACCACCATGGTTTGAGATAATGATGCCGTCTAAGCCAAGCGCAATAGCTTTTTGACTGTCTTCAACTGTTGATAAGCCTTTTAATACTAGGTTGCCTTTCCACTTGTCACGTAAACGTGCGACTTTATCTTCACTTAAGCGACCATTAAAGGTTTTATCCATGAATAATGCGAGATGGTGCATGTTCATTGAGCCTGACATATATTTAGATAAAGTTTCGAACTGAGGCTGTCCTTTTTTCAACGTGGCTAATGCCCATTTGGGTGACAACATTATTTCGACAATGTTTTGCCATGTCATTTTGGGCGGCATAGCTAAACCATTACGGATTTCTTTAGGGCGATAAGCAAAAGTAGGGACATCAGAAAGCAATACTAATGTTTTGATTCCACTGTCTTCACAGCGTTTAAGTAAATCATCTGTAATCTTATCATCAACAGGGTGATAGAGCTGGAACCATGCTTTACCTTCTGTGATATCGGCAATCTTCTCAATCGGAGAGGTTGAAACAGTACTAAGAATAAAAGGTACATTTTGCTCAAAAGCGGCTTGCGCCAATATTTCAGGTGCATTTGGCCAAATCAAACCTTGTAAACCCACAGGGCTGATACCAAATGGCGCATCATACGTTTCGCCAAACAGGGTGGTTTTTAAAGAAATCGAATTGTAATCACGAAGATAATAGGGGATTAGCTCAATTTGGCGAATATCATGAGTATTGCGTTTGAGTCCCATTTCAATGTTGCAGCCGCCATCGACATATTCAAATGCAAACTTAGGTAAGTTGAATTTTGCCTTACGGCGAAGGTACTCAACATCAGGGTAATGGGTATTAAAATAATCCTTCATTTTTTATTATCTCATTTTGATTAGCTGCAAATAACATAGAACAATTGAATTGATTATGAACGTGATATTTACAATATCTAAAAAACAAAAAATGGAATAAATAACCCCCCTTAATCGATGTTGTTAAAAGCGATGCGCTATGTGATTAATTAATGGTTTCAAAGTAGAATTTGTAGTCGCGAACTCCATCTATTTGAACGCCTTTCTCTCTTAATTCCAGAAACTGTTTGAGTTTAATTGTTCTAAAATCCATTGCTTTAAGCGCAAGAATGATGCGTAGCTCATCCATTGATCTTGATTTAGCTTCAGAGCTACACGTACCGCAAACAACATGCGTTTTTTGTTTAAAGCCTACTTTATTCAGCCAGTTTAGCTCTTTGGGATCTTTTTGAGTGCCACAAAAGTAGCAGCAATTGTCTTGTTTTAGTGCGGCTTCTTCCCTTAATGCTTTAGGGCTAGGTGATGTGGAGGGTGAAGCCGCGCTATTTTTCTTATTACCACTGAATGCAGAGAATTGAACGACATTAGACATTTTGATTGCTCTTACTCATTAAGGAAAATTTATTAAAATTGAACATGATTTTAATCTACCTGTATATCCTATTTCTTGTGCATTCAGTTAGTCAAATATTCATAAAGTAACTAATGATGTTCAAAGTACGGTCATCGCAATGAATAAGCAAGGTAGAGAATACTGGTTCACTTTTTGAACACATCTCAGTGCTTATAAAAGTTAAGGATATGTAGCGCGTAACCCACACAGTTCCCGAAAATGTTGTTTAAGATCTTTTCGGCTAATGTATAAGGCGATTTATCAAGTGGATACATAATGCGAGGCAACGCACGACTATAAACATCAATCGTTATAGGGTGTTTACCATGCAATACGAGATAGGTAAGTTGTTGTTCATAAAATACGCTGAGTGATATTGTTATTTCCACTATTGCTCGCCATTTAGTAAGGCGTTAAATCAAAGGATGGTTTATGTCTATAGCAACGGGTATTGCACTATTTCTTGCGATGCTTCTATCTGCCGCTATTCCGGGACCAAGTGTGCTCGCTGTTATATCGAGATCTCTTACTTATGGTTGGAAACAAGGCTTATTAGTTGTGCTCGGAGTGGTACTGGCTGATTACATCTTTATCTTTCTAGCTTTGTCGGGTCTATCTGTGGTTGCAAACGTTATGGGTGAGTTTGCGATAGTCATAAAATATGTAGGAATTACCTATCTCTTTTGGTTGGCTTATGTCACATGGACTTCTGATGTTTCTATAACATCAACACGAGTTCATGATAAAGGGATAAAAACTTCAAGTGTGGCTGTTGGTATGTTAATGACGTTATCAAACCCCAAAGCGATATTGTTTTATATGGGGTTCTTTCCCGCGTTTATAGATCTACAGTCAACTTCACTATCAGACGTTATTATTATTTTTATGATTTCGACGATATCTGTCGGTGGGGCACTAAGTCTCTATGCTTGTATTACGTCAAGGGTAAGTTTTGTATTTGAGGGAAAGAAAGTGAAAAAGTTACTTAACAAGTTCTCTGGTGGCTTTTTAGCAACCTGTGGGGTTTTGTTGGCAACAAAGACTTAAAGTAGCGGACACCTATCTAACATGTTTGAAGTCCAAAAGATCTTAAGTAAGTAATCAGTGCCAATAGCATTAAGAGTTACGCTATAAGTAAGCACTACAAAGCTGATAGGTTAGGGGAAAGGCTAATATTTATTATTAGATAAAATAAAACCCTGCGTCTGAATAACTTATTTGAACAAGTAAACAGTCGCAAGGTTTTATCGGTTTATTTACTTACCAGCAATATTTAGGCGAGCAAAACGGATTTTGGGCGCATAGAAGCTTCGATTGTAATCGTGTTCTAATACATTACTTACCGCGTCTATTTCTTTGAGCATTTGGTAGAAGTTACCTGCTACCGTAATACCACGTACTGCTTGAATACGTTGACCATCACGGCATAAGAAACCACTTGCACCAAATGAGAAATCACCACTGATAGCATCGGCGCCAGAGTGAACACCTTGCAATTCAACAAGCTCTACATATTCACCTGCAGTGGTTTCAGCAATGCTGTTCACACCTTCAGAAATAACCGTGTGACGAGAGCCAACACCTAATCCACCTTTTGCCGAACGTGATGCATTTGCGGTGTTGTCGATCCCGAAGTAACTCGAGGTATGGCTATTGTGCAGCAAGCTATTTAGTTGACCTTCACCGACTAGAACAGTATCGCGAGTGGCAAAACCTTCGCTATCAAAGGCTTTAATAGAAAAACCGCCTTCAATATAAGCTTTGTCAGTGATGGTAATAAGTGGACTCGCCACTTGGCTACCAATCGCATCACGCCAAGGGTTAATGCCTTTCATTGCAGCTTGACCAGAAGTACACATTCCAAATGCACCGAATAAGCTACTAAGTGAGCTTAGGGTGAAAATGACAGGGTATTGTTTGGTAGCGATAGGTGAACCATCGAGTAGGGCTTTTGCCATGTCATAGCCATAGTTAATACAGAAGTTAGCATCTAACTCACTGAACTTACGACCTGATGACATACCGCCATGCATCGCTTGCTTGCCGTCTTTTTCAATTAAGCTGTAAGCATAACAGTAGGTCGAACGCTCACTGTGATGGCAAAGCGTACCTTGAGTATTGGCTAAAATCACATGGGCGTCTGATTCAGCAAAGCCATTATATGGCGCGCTTTTAGCGTCTGGTTTGTTTACTACGCCTTGCTCTAGTGATAGAGCTAGAGCGATCTTTTGATCTACATCGCCATCATCATCTTGATAAATCTCACTTAAATCTGTGCTGATTTTACTATCAATACAGCTAATGGTTTGATGTGGATCTTGCTGTGAATATTCGGCGTTCAATAGCGCGTTATCAACCATTAGATCAAGGCTCGTTGGATCTAATGACTCAGAATAGCTGGTGGCAATACGCTGATCTTTTACCACGCGGACGCCAATCACTTGTCCTGACGTTACCTTGTATTCATCGAGCTCGCCATTATTGGCTTTAAGCGAGAAGTTATTGCTACGATTAGCAATCACATCGGCACTCGCGCCTTTTTGAGTTACACGCTCAAGCACATGGTCGATGGCCTGCTGTAATTTATTTTGATCAGCCATTAGTTACCACCTCCCACAAGAATATTATCAACTTTCAATGCAGCTTGACCCACAGTTGTTGGTACTGAACCACTGACAGAACCACACATACCTGCCGCAAGGGCAAAATCATTACCAACCATGCTGATTTCTTTTAATACTTTAGGACCAGTACTAATTAGAGTTGCAGATTTTAAAGGTTTAGTGATTTTACCGTTTTCAACAAGGTAGGCTTCCTGCACTGCAAAGTTAAACTCACCTGTACCGGGTTGAACTGAACCACCCCCCATTTTCTTAGCGTAAATACCGCGCTCAACACCCGCTAGCATATCGTCAAGACTGCTATCGCCGGGTTCGATAAAGGTATTACGCATACGTGAAGTTGGCGCAAATTTATAGGATTGACGACGACCAGAGCCTGTACGAGCAAAGCCTGTTTTCATACCACCCATACGATCAACCATAAAGCTAGTCAGTTTACCGTCTTTAATGAGCTGAGTGCGTTGGGTTTCCATGCCTTCATCATCAATATTGATAGAGCCCCATTCGTTTACCATCGTGCCATCATCCACTGCGTTCACGACTGAATTAGCAATGGTTTCGCCCATTTTATCGTAGAAAACAGAGGCTTTTTTCGCAACGGAGGTGGTTTCAAGCAAGTGGCCACACGCTTCGTGGAAGATCACCCCGCCAAAACCATTACCGATGATTACTGGCATTTCACCAGAGGGACAAGCATCAGCAAACAGTTTAACCATCGCTTGTTTAGCCACACCTTGACCTAACTGCTCTGGATTGACCTTGCTATTAAATTCCCAACCTGTGAATGCGCCAGGCGCTTCATAGCCAGTGGATTGTTCGCTACCATTTTGCGCGACGGCATTAGCAGAAATACGGGTATAATGACGAGTATCCCCAATGTGCAAACCTTCAGAGTTGAAGATTTCAATCTGTTGTTCACGTTGAGCAATGTTACCGATAAACTGACTAATTTTTTCATTTTCAGCGCGAGCCGCTTCATCTGCTTGGCGAAGAAACGCAATTTTTGCTGCCATATTAGCGTCTTGGCTTAATGGTAACTGGCAACTGTGTTTATTGGAAAATCGGTTTAAATTCAAACTTCCAGCAGATAAAATTTGTTCACGTTTATCTTTTGCTGCCAGTAGGCTAGTAACGCGTTTCAACTCTTCTTCGTCTGTGCTGTTGGTGTAGCCGTACAGAACTTTAAATCCGAAAAATAGACGAATACCAATACCAAAGTCGATCCCTGAGTTGATTTTATCGATTTCACCTGAAATTAACTGCACAGAGTTAGATTGGTGATGTTCAACAAAGAGTTCGGCAAAATCGGCACCTAAAAATAGCGCATGATCGATGACTGCTTTTGCAGTGCTAGGGTTTAGCATGTGTGCTCCCTTGTGTTTTTATAAGTTCCATTTAATAAATTAGCATTTTTTTATCGTTTATTCCTGCTATTACTCTAGTAGGTCAAACCAATTAAACCTTGCTTGTTTGATGAGTGATCCTGATGGTGTTTGCTTAAGGCAAAATAATAGAGCAAAGAATGTGTTCAAGCTCATCCCAAGGTAAAACTTCATTATCAATCACTTCAATGCGGGATTCAAAACCTTCGAGTGATAGTTCGTTAACCGATACCACTTGGTTGACAACATTAAAGGCAAAACAACCATTTTCAGTATTTACGACAGCCTTTACACGGTTCGCATTTAAGCTTGAGAATAGACTGAAAAGCTTTGAAAATTCAAAATGTTGATCAGCGGCAAAGAACCAACCACAACTGTGGAATCCTTGACCGTGGTTTTCTTTACGTATGAATTGCTGCCCTGGTAATAGCTCAATTTCTGGCTCTGGAGCAATATCGTGGTGGTGATCGTCGTGATGATGGTGATGGCTATGTTGTGCAGCACGATCAATACGTGGAATATCAAGCCACTCTAGTTCTAGTTTACCGAGTTCTACCTCACCGATTAAGGCTTTCTTTGGCTCTGCTTGTTCAATCGCTGATTGGAAAGTGAAAAGATCGTAGTCATCACATTGGTCGATCTTGTTAGCAACGACAACGTCGGCAAGAGCAAGCTGATCTTGGAAGTTTTCATTATTAGTATAGAAACTATCAGCAAAGTGACGAGGGTCAACAAGGGTGATGGTGGCACGTAAATCGACGTAATCTGCATACATGCCAGAAGTTAGCTTGTTGATCACTTCCTTTGGATGACCTAATCCTGTTGGCTCTAACAGTAAGCGATCAGGTTTTTGCGCCAGTAGGGCATTAATACCAACAGACATGGGTAATCCAGCAACACAGCACATGCAGCCACCAGGAACTTCTTTGATAATGGCGCCTTGTTGTTCGAGAATTGCGCCATCGACGCCAACATTGCCAAACTCATTGATAAGAATTGCCCATTTTTCATTTTCAGGTTTACGAGCAAGAAGAGAAAGAATCGCAGTTGTTTTACCAGCACCTAAAAAGCCAGTAATAATGTTGGTTGGAATACGTTTCATGTTGTGCTGATCTCTATACGTCTACATTCTGTAATTTGTTTATTCTACCGTATGTTACAGAGTAACGGTATCTCGCTGAATAAAGCAAAAATGTGGATGTGTTGAGTCATTAATTTGATAAAGATGAATAGGAAGCCTAATGGTTGGCTTCCTGATATTGTCTTTGATCGCGGGAGTTGAAACTAAATATAATTTTTCGCTTCACTGTATGCTTCGATCTCTAAAGGCGTGCTGTTGTAACCGTAGATATAAATTTGCATCAAGTACTGACGAATTTGCTCTTGTACACCGCGTTGCTCAAATTGACGAACATGAATCAGTTCATGGGCTAATAGCTCGCGATTATCTCGTTCTTTATTTTTTATCCAAATACCATATCCATAGGTGTATCCCGCCATGTTAGGGCCCGCATAACCGGATTTTTTGGCTAATTGTGCTAATGTTGGATCTGTAGGGAATGGAAGTGTGTTGCTGTAGTAAACATGCACTTTTTCTGGGTGTTTAATACCGATACGTTTGGCAATAGCTAATGCTTGCTCATTCAGTGGTTGACCTTTTTCTTGCGCGATTTTCTCTTGTTGTTTTACATATTCTGTCGCTGCGGGAAGAATAGCATTAATGCTCTCTGTTAATTTAGCAGGTGGGTTAGCGTAAATTTCATCTCTGTTAATACACCCTGAAATTAATAGTGTGAACATGAGGATACATGCCAATCTCATAACGATTCCTTGTTAAGTTTTCGACTTTCTTGTGTTAGTAGGCATCGTATATGAGTGCATACTTGAGTGTTCCACTTTTACATAATAATACGAGCTATTTCACGAAAGTTGGAAAGAGTGATGTAAGCAGAGTCTTTGGGAGTGAACTTGTTAATGAAGACTTTAAAATAGGTATTATTGATAACGGTTAGTTGCGTGTCAAAAACGTCAAATTAGCTGTGAAGAAAAATTATTTTATTTCATTGGTAATTTTAACTTGCTGATAAATAAAGGTTGTCGTGTTTATGTCAGGCTTGTGACGTGATGTTTTTGATAAGATATCGTTAGGCTTTGGCGGAAAGTAGCAAAAAGGATTTGTAATGATTATTCGAAAATTACGATTACAACGTGGTTGGTCTCAAGAGCAACTTTCTCAATTAAGTGGATTAAGTATTCGTACGATTCAACGTATTGAGCAAGGACAAAAAGCGGGGCTAGAATCACTCAAATCTTTAGCTGCTGTGTTTGAAATACAAGTATCAGACCTTCAAATGGAGCCGCCAATGAATAAAGAAATCAGTGTCACAGAAGACGAAAAAAAAGCGCTTAACTATGTTAAAGGTATTAAAGGATTTTATTCGAATCTAACTACGTACGTATTAGTCATAAGTGCACTCTTCGTAATTAATTACTTTACGAGCCCTGGTTATTGGTGGGCGGTATGGCCTGCACTGGGCTGGGGGATTGGTATTGTGAGCCATGCGCTTAGTGCGTTTGAAGTCCTTAATATTTTCGGTCCTGAATGGGAGAAAAAGCAAGTCGAGAAACGCTTGGGTCGAAAGTTATAACCTTAACTGTAAGTTATTATCCCCGATTAAAATAACTGCATAGAGTGGTTAAACCTAGAGCCCTATACTTTATAAAAACATAATAAAGGTAGGGCTATTTTTATATATAGCTATTGTTTTTTATGGTTGTAAATAGGTAAACAAGTCTACATATGCGATATCGTTTTAACGACATAATCATGATAGGTTAACCAATCATGTAAGTGATATGTTCTGGTGTGTTAATGCTCTCTTCCGTCGTCCGTAATATCTGGTATACCCCCTCAGTTAACTTTGGTTTTCGTGCATTCAGTGCAATGTTATTGATTATTTTAGTTGGTCTAATTTCTGGACAAGTCAATTATGCAATGACGGCATTAATGACATTACCAGCCGCTTTAATTAGTGGGTTAGATATTGCAGGACCGAGACGTTGGGCGCGTTTTTTGATCTCATCAGTGGTGTGGATTAGTGCGTTGTTATTGTCTTATTTTATGCTTACTTGTGCTATTCCATTGTGGGTTATTTATGGGGTGTTATCGATATTAGCGGCAGGCTGTGCCCTTAATGGTCCGTTTTGGGGGCGGTTGGGTATCTCTAGTTTATTGATTACTGTTATGGCCTTGTCACTGCATAACTCAAAAGCTGACATGTATTCCTATTTGATGCTGGTTTTAGGTCCATTAGGTTTTGCTTTATTCAGTTGGGCTTGGTTTGCATTATGGAAACACTATGCGCTAAAAGTCGGTTTAATTGCTATTTACGATCAGCTTAATGCGTTTTTTAAACACCGAACCCAGTTTTTATTGGGTGAAGATATCGAGAAAAAAGCAATAGAAACCAAATATCAATTGATTGAATTGTTTGAGCAAGCCGTTCAATCAGAGTCATTTCTATTATCAAAAAACGATGTAAATTCTTTAAAACAAGAGTTATTTATTGCCGCTGACATTTTTGAAGGTTTGATAAGTTGCCATACCAGAAATAAAGATCTGATCAGTCAGTTTCAACATGATAAAGAGAAACGTAATCTGTTGTTGAAATGGAGTGAAAATTGTCAGCAGAGGTTATTGTGTAAAGCGAAAGCGCTTCAACATACACAAGTTATACTCCCTGCAGAATCGTGTATTGCCATTGCAGATCAATTAATAGAGGCAGTTCAAGCAGAGTTAAATCATCAAACACGGTTTCGTTACTGGGCGGCAAGTATTAAATACCTCTCTCGTCGTATTGAACTTGAACAACCAACGTTCGAAAGACAAATTGAAATTCAACCTTTTGAATTAGCTTGGCATTGTCCAAAGAAAAATAATCCAATATGGCGACATGTAGCGCGTTTCTCGATGATTTTCACCTTGGGTGCTTTTATTGCTGACTCATTTCATTTAGCGCATCCAGAGTGGGTATTTATTTCAATTATAATGGTTATCCAACCGAGTTTTTCATCGATCAGAAGTAAAATATGGCAAAGATGGCTTGGTACAGGCTCAGGTTTATTATTTGCGACTGGGTTGATTTTCCTTGGTATCTCTGATCTCCAAGTTTATATACTGTTAACCATACTACTGACAGTTGCGATGTTTAATATTCTTAAAAATTATGCACTTGCGGTTGGTTGTATTACAGCGATGTTGGTGTTGGTGTTCCAAGTTATCGCTAACAGTGGCATTGATATTGTTGTTCCTCGAATGATAGATAACCTTATTGGGTGCTCTTTAGTATTAGTGGGCTACAGCTTACTTTGGCCACAATGGAGAGGAAAAGAGATCCACGCTCAATCGATTAAAGCACTTCAAGCATCTAAAACCTTATTCTTAATGTGTTATGAGGAACTTCAATCTGAAAGTAATAAGATTGAGCCCACTCAATTTGGTAAACAACGTTTGGAGATGATGTCCAAAGAGCGGGGACTGGAGCTGATTTATAATGAGATGCAGAATGAGCCTCGTTTCACACGCCGTGATCCTCAATACTATGAAGAGATGCTCAGTCATTATCGTTTGCTGTCTCACTATCTATGCTTACTTATTCCTCTTGCGAGAAATGGAACCACAATACATAGTCTAACGGATTGGGAAGGGACGATTAATCTTGCAATGGACGCTTTGATTTCAAGCATTCAAGGTGAAAAAGTCATTGAGCTTCCCTATTTTGATGAAACAAATATACCAATGACTTCAGATAAACCGACTAATGAGCAAGCAGCCTATGAGTTGGTTTGGTTATCTTTAATGGCTGTAAAACAAATGCATGATCTCGTGCGTGATAAATACTTACAAGCTGCTAGTTAAGCTAATAATTGGGCAATGAAGTGTTTAGGAGAGAGTGAACAACTGTTTACTCTCTTTTTATATGAATATAAATCTAGTCTTCATGCATGACTGTTGAGTAAGAAACGATGTTATGAAATATAACGGTTTCTGTCACTGCGCGATAGTCATGAGGTTTATCTGCCTCAAATCGAATACTTTCACCTTTGGATAAATAGTGCCATTTATCATCAACATACACACCTAACTCTCCCTCAGTAACAACAGAATGCTCAATGGTTCCAACCTTGTGTGGTGACGAATGTTGGGTATGAAAGTGGGTTAGTGTGATTTCGAACATCTCAAATTTAACCGTAGGATCATAAGCGATTAACGTCTTCACATGCATATCGATATCGGCTGGAAAGATCCGTCCATCAGTATCATTTTGATCACTAAAAAAAGCAGTGAATGATGAATTCAAACCACTCGATATCTTCCACAAGGTTGCCACGGTTGGGCTAGATTCTTTACGCTCTATTTGTCCAAGCATGGCTTTGGATACACCCGTTAACTTTGATGTTGCATCTAGGCTAAGTTTTTGTTTCTCACGCAATGCTTTTAAATGTTTCGATATTCTGGCTTTAAAAATGTCTTCGTTCATCAATTTTCCTGTTGTGCGCTATAACGCACAATGATAAGGTTCCGTCTGTGCGCTATAACGTACAAATAAACCTATCTGTATCGTGCGCTATAACGCACATGATAGCATTGTTCTAAGGAGTAGAAAATGAACGATCTGAGATTTAATTTAAGTCATATTTCAGCTGGAACAATTGCTGTTTTAGTCGGTTACACCTCGTCTGTTATTTTAGTTATTCATGCCTTAACAGAAATGGGGTTAGCCCAGTGGCAGATTAATAGCTGGTTGTTCGCTTTGGGGTTAATTATGGGTATAACCACTATCGGCTATTCTTTTTATTTCAAAGTACCAGTATTAACAGCATGGTCTACTCCCGGCGCTGCTTTTTTGATCACAGCTGTGCAGGGGTACAGCTCGGCAGATGTCATTGGCGCATTTATTGTATGTGGTTTATTGACCTTTATTTCTGGGTTAATTCGTCCACTTGCTTTGGCGTTGCAACGTATCCCATCGCCAATAACTTCAGCGTTATTGTGTGGCGTCATATTGCCTATTTGTTTAAGTGGATTCACGCAAATAGACACTCATCCAATCATGTTTTTGGTGTTGTTTAGTGTGTATATAATCACGAAACGATTTATGGCTCGATATTCGATGTTGCTGACGTTACTTGCTTCTGTAGGCATTGCGCTGTATTCCAATACCTTAAATACCGCTGCAATCCATATGGCAATGCCAACATTCTATTGGTTAACGCCGAGTTTTCATTTTCAACCGATCATTAATATCGCTATTCCTTTATATCTAATAACTATGCTGTCACAAAATATTGCAGGTTTTGCTGTACTTCAAAATTTTCAATTTAAAGTACCCGTTCGCCCAGTATTTTTAGGAACAGGTTTAGTGAATATGATTGCTGCACCTTGTGGGATCTTCACGTTGAACCTTGCGGCAATAAGTGCCGCTATTTGTATGAATGACGATATTGATGGTAAGCATAGTGATCGCTACAAAGCTGCTATCTGTGCTGGTGGATTTTATATGTTAGTGGGTATTTGGGCATCAATTGTGGTCGCTATTTTCGTATCTTTACCTGAGGGATTAGCCGATATTCTTGCTGGCTTTGCTTTATTAACTACCTTAATTAGCTGCTTGTTTAATGCATTTTCTGCCGATGAATACCGAGAGTCAGCGATACTTACTTTATTGATAACTTTATCAGGTATTCATTTGTTAGGGATCAGTGCGGCTATATGGGGAGTAGGTGTTGGCTTGTGCCATTTCAAGTTAATGCAGAGTAGAACCCCCGTATTCATTGCTGGGCGTTAAAGGGTGTATATCCACTTAACCTTAAATACAGCACAGTAAATCATTGCCTATTCAATAATGAATGGGCTGTAAACCACAGTGTTCTTGTTAACCGTCATCGTTATGATTTATTTGCACAATAAATACTTCGTGTAAAAAATAATAAGACACTGCTATTTGTCAGTTTTATGTAATTTATAACCCGTTTTTGCTGTTATTGTTTGTTGTTTATCCTCTCTGTTGTTATGGTTGCGGCGAAATATTGTTTAGTGCTCTAAATAAATATTATTAGGTTTACATAACAAGGTAGGATTTTTGAATACTTCGACGGATAAAGTAAGTAGTAAATACAGTATAGAAACGACGGATTATCAAGTTGGACAAGATAATATTCAGCGCTGGGGTTTTGATATTCACAAACCGGTGTTTGGTATTAGTGCGATATTAATTTTGCTATTTATTGCTGTGATGTTAGTTGTCGATCCTGCGACAGCAAAAACGGCATTAAATAATACGCGAAACGGTATTATGGAGCAGTTTGATAGCTACTTTATGTGGGCTGTTAATACGTTCGCAGTTTTTTGTATATTCTTAATGCTTTCACCGCTAGGTAAAATTCGTATCGGTGGTAAAGAGGCAAAGCCTGAGCATTCAACATTGTCATGGAGTTCAATGTTATTTGCAGCAGGTATTGCTAGCGGTATCATGTTTTTTGGTGTTGCAGAGCCAACGGCTTATTTCACTAACTGGTTTGGGACGCCTTTTAATGTAGAGGCTCTGACGCCGGAAGCTAAGCAACTAGCGATGGCGGGTAGTGTGTTCCACTGGGGGATCAGCGCTTGGTCTATTTACGCAGTAGCAGCATTAGCGTTAGCCTTTTTTACTTATAACAAGAACTTGCCGTTATCAATTCGATCTTTGTTGTTCCCTATTTTTGGTGATCGCGCATGGGGTTGGTTAGGCCATGCTGTTGATATTCTTGCTGTTGTTTCTACTTTATTTGGTTTAGTGACCTCTTTAGGATTAGGCGCGCAACAAGCGGCGAGTGGTATTAATTATGTTTTTGGTACTCACGGCGGCTTAGGGTTGCAGTTCGGTATTATTGCCTTTGTTACATCAATCGCGATTTTCTCTGTAATACGAGGCATTGATGGCGGGGTTAAACTTTTAAGTAATATCAATATTGTTATTGCGTTTGGGTTATTAGTTTTAGTAGCAATTTTGGGTTTTGATGTCGTTAAACATTCATTACCAGATACCTTTATGGCTTATGCGAAGAACTTTTTTGCACTAAGCAATCCTATTGGTCGTACTGATGATACATGGCGTCATGGTTGGACTATCTTCTATTGGGCATGGTGGATTTCATATGCGCCATTTGTGGGTATCTTTATCGCTCGAGTATCTAAAGGACGAACAGTAAGACAGTTTATTTTTGCCGTTCTCTTTATTCCAACATTAGTAACGATGACTTGGTTCTCTGTCTTCGGTGGTATTGCGGTAGAGCAAGTAGCGTCAAAAGTAGGAGAGTTGGGATTACATGGCCTACAAGATCTATCTCTTACTTTATTTTATGTATTTGATGCGATGTCAATGAGCCTGTTGTTATCTGTGATTTCGATTGTACTTATTTTAGTATTCTTCGTGACATCATCGGATTCCGCATCGTTAGTTATTGATAGTATTACCGCTGGTGGTAAATTAGATGCGCCAGTACCACAACGTATTTTCTGGGCAACGATTGAAGGTGTTATTGCTGCTATTTTATTATGGGTTGGTGGTGCTCAAGCATTAGAAGCATTGCAGTCTGGAGTGGTGATTACCGCGTTACCGTTTAGTTTTATTCTGGTAATAACGTGCGTGAGCTTATGGAAAGGATTGATGAGTGAGCGACACTTATATACTTAAGCTAGAAGTAAATTAAGCAATTATCCAAAAGTCGGCATTTGTCGGCTTTTTATTTTTCTAATCATAAAATTCATCAATAGTGCAGGGTGATCCATCACTGAATTTTAAAATAATTACTTTAATTAGCTTGTCGAGTACTGGCGAAAAGCCGAGCCTTTCTTCAAACTAAAGCCAGTAATAAAGTCGTGAATGAATGGAGTCACTATAATGATTAACTGGATTACTGTTGAGTCTAACGCAATTCGTAAAGTGGGTTATAGCGAAGCAAAAAATGAGCTTTATGTTGATATGGGACAGCGTCAACCTTATTGCGTCTTTTCTGAGGTTTCCAAATATGCTTTTTTTCATTTTGCAGCTGCAGAATCGGTAGAAGATCACTTCGAGAGCCATATTAAATCTGTTTATAGTCAAGTGTCATAGTTTAGTTGCTGTATATAGATGTTCAGTTATTTGCTTGTTTCTTAAGATTTCATTTTTCGAATAAAATACAGTTTGCTTAATAAGCTTGTCAGGCATATTTTAGGATAATAGAGCGTAATTATAATTAATAGAATTACGCTTATTCATCGTAAAGAGAGTAGGCAGTAATGAGCATTGCAGATTTAACCGAAGCATCTTTTTTAAGTGCAAACCGTATAAGCCAACAAGAATGGCAAGCCAGTTCGGTTGATTGGCCGACATTGCATCAAATTGGTCTTAATCATGAAGCCAATATTGAACAATTAAAAGAAACGGCTGAAATGTACGCGCGTATTATTCAGCGTTGTCAGTATGTACATTCCGTTCGCTGGCGGGTAAAAGATCCGCAGCATTTAATGGAAAAGATTGTTCGTAAAACCCAAGCAAATACTCCCACATTTAAACAAAAATATGTCGGTATTAACCCAACTAATTACGACCGTATTGTGACTGATTTAATAGGTGTACGTGCGCTGCATTTATTTAAAGAAGATTGTTTACCGGTTCATGATTATCTCTGCCAAGAATGGAAAAATGCTGAGCCACCAATTTATTACGTCCGTAATGGTGACGATAAGGTCTTTACTGAATTACCGAGTGATGTTGAAGTTAAGATTCATCCTGCGGGATATCGGTCATTACATTATGTCTTTGGTTCACAGCCGTTAAACCATACTGTTTTTACTGAAGTCCAGGTTAGAACAATTTTTGAGGAAGGTTGGACGGAAATAGATCATAAAATCCGTTACCCTAATTTTTCTCATAATGAACAAGTATGTGAATTTTTATTGATGTTTAATCGCTTAGCTGGATCGGCTGATGAGATGGGATCTTTTGTCAAACAACTGGTCAGTGAGCTAGAACAACACCAAAAATCAATTGATGAAATTACGCACAAAAGTGATGTAAACGCCCAAGAAGTAGCAGAGCTGTTTAAATTATTAGAGCAAAATGAATCAAAACAACAAGGCTCTCAAGAACTTATTGATAAGCTACGAGAACAAGTTGAACAGTTACAAACAGAGAAAAATACCTTACAGAAAGCGACAAAGCACCATGTCGTTAATAGGATAGATTTAATGGGTAAAGCGCAATGTAGGGCTGCTGATCTTATGAAATAATCGCATAACTATCCGTTTTTCGGATAGTATCTAGTTTGTTAGCCTTAGAATAATGCTTATAATTCATATATTCCTTTTAGGTATCTGTAAAATATAAAAAAGTTGTACTGAGGTTGTATATGATGAGAACACGTTTTGATCGTATTCGTCATGCTGTTTGTTTTGAAATTATTGGATTAGTGCTTTTAGTTGGTGTGTTGAGTCAATTTGGCTATGATTCTGATCATGTTGGAGCAGTTGGCATTGCGTTTTCATTTTTAGCTACAGGTTGGAACTACATTTATAATAACTGGTTTGATAAGTTAATGGTACGACGCTATAAAACTCTTAAGAAAACATCGTTGCAGCGTGTAGTACATAGTGTAGGTTTTGAAGCTGGATTATTAATTGTCACTATTCCTATTTTATCTTGGGTATTAAAGGTGTCGATTTGGGAAGCATTTATACTGGATATCGGTATGGTTCTTTTCTACTTAATCTATGCTTATGTTTATAACCTGATTTACGATAAGATTTTCCCTGTTCCTGAAGTGGTACATTAATTGGTGTTGCTACAAAAAAGCCCTCAAGTTTACTTGGGGGCTTTTTTATATTACTAACATCGATATTCTTACTGTTTAGCATCTAGCATTGTCCTTACGACAGGGTGCAGTGTTACAAATTGTAAGTTTTAGTTATTAATGACTAACTAGCCAACACAGGGTTTGACTTGATTTGTTATGCTTGTAATGTATCTGGATATAGCGAATTATCCATATATAACATTGCAAGTTGAGGGATCATGTTTCGATATATCCAACGCCGTAGAATAAAAAAAGTTATTAAGATCCTTTCGCCTATCTTATTAAAAGGTTACGGAAGCCGTGATTATTTCACGATTGGACAAGTAGAAGCCAATATAAAGTCACTTTGCAAACGTCAACAACAGATAGCATTCGCTTTGTTTGCTGATCCTAATGCGCTGGATTTAACAAATAATACTGAACTACACCAAATTCGTTTCGATATATCTTACGATTTCTTTTTAGCCGATGAATATAACGCTCGTGATGTTCTCAACTTACTTGGTAAAGGTGGATGGAAAGGTGGTCGTATGGATGACGACATGTCGAACCGAATGGGAATGACTAGTCGTTACTAATAATGGTTCTGGTTTAAAAAGTGAGTAATAATTTGATCATAGTTGCTTATTTTACGGCGTATTTTCTTACCATAAATAAAGGGATGTTTGCGAGTTTTGTATCTAGTGGTTTTACATTCTCGCAGTCAGTTCAGAGCGGTGCTAAATTATCCCCGAGATTTAATCCTTAACCCGTTTTTAATTGCCTAGGTACCTAAAGTTATACATAGATGCGGTAATGAGTAGGGTATCTACTTATTTAAGCTCTTCAACTAGCGTGTATTTTACTTGTGCGGGACAGTGGTTTGCCAAAAGGTTATGCTCACTGGATTGGGGATTAACGTAAATCCGTAATAATAGTATGTTTTAGCTTGCTCAAAATCTCTTATCGCATTTTGGATACTTGGATCAAACGCCAACGTTGCAAGTAATGTTGCCGTGGTATCGAAATGATTTTTAATTTCAGATTTCTTGATTTCTCGGATAGAAATTAATTGCTCGATAGCGCGATCATAAATAGCATCTTCGCTGATCTCTGGACTTTTCCACGCAATATACATACCAGAGATAATGACGGAGCATGCGCATAAGAACGATAAGTATAGCGTGATCTTTTTGGCTATTTTTATATGGAAATCATTCCTTTGTAATATAAATTTGCCATTTATAAATTATTCTATATGCCGATAAGCATTTTTTATTATTATATGTAAGGCATTGCATTTGATGGAATGTTGTTGCGATAAAATTCAGATTAAATGAATGAGTATGCTTTTATTGCATCGGGATAGTGTGAATATTCACTTATATAAGAGTGTAATAAATAGTGAATATTTCTAAGATGTTAATAAAATTTAGGCGTTCTGGGTTGTAGGTAAGGCTTCAAAAAGAAATAGGTTCTTTATCTATTGAGCGTAAACGTTATATTCTCTACAATACCGACGTTTTTTATTAACGATAGAATTTTTGATCATGACAGATACTACATCACAACCAGCATTACCAGATCGTCTTTCAGGTAACCCTCGTAGCCCTCACCACGTGGCAGAGTGTTTCAACTATGACATCGGCATTCGTCTTAACGGCAAAGAGCGTTTTGATGTTGATGAGTACTGCATCAGCGAAGGTTGGGTGAAAATTCCTTCACCGAAGGCACTAGATCGCCGTGGTCAGCCAATCTTGATCACACTAAAAGGCACGGTAGAAGCATTCTACAAGTAATAAGTGTTGATTAATGAATCAATGAAAGCCTAGTTTTCGAACTAGGCTTTTTTTTGCGTATAATCTGAGAAAATAAATTCACAGTTGGAAGCCATGTTATTTCGGTCTTGCGACTGAAAAGGTCTTTTCCAATACTGCGTATTCACTGCCGCCTAAGCGTGATAACGGATTTACCTTTAATGCTTCAATTACTAGGCGCTTTTGCTCACTATCGATAACTTCGTCATCAATGTAGATCTGCTTAATTTCAGCGAAGATCAAGCTTTGTGGTGTTTCCCCAACCTCTTTCACTTCATATAGGTGACAACCAAAGGCAATAGGGCAATCTTTTAGCCTTGGTAGTTCAAAGCCATCAAAAGAGGAGAGCTCTAATTGGGTGTGTTCAACCTCAGATTCGCCATACTCTAAGGTAGCAGCGGTTTGAGTGACTTGTTCTGCTAACGCAATATTAGCGATATGTACCACCATCTTTTTATTGGCAATAACGTTACGCGTAGTGTCTTTGATTTCTCCGCTCGGTTTTTTACCCACAGAAAACATCAATAATGGTGGGTTACTAGCAACTGGGGTGAAATAAGAAAAAGGGGCAAGATTGTAGTTGTGCTCACCAGAATCTGTCAGAACCCATGCGATAGGACGAGGGATAATGGTTTGTGTCATTAAATGGTAGATATCAGTGGGAGATTGTGTGGATAGATCAAGGTACATGTGCAAATCCTTCGCGCTGAAAAGTTCTTATCTATTGTACTGCGAATGAAGGTTAACTCAATGTGATCAAGTTAGAATGAATAGACAATAAAAAGCCGACGGAGAAGTCGGCTTTTTACGAAAATTACGCTTTAATTACGTTTTTAAAATGTTTTTTCTTTGTAAATAAGAAATCAACATCAGGCGGGAAATCTTTGTTCGTTTTAGCGTGCTTCATCATATCAAATACTTTGAATTCAGCTAACACGGCAAATTGGTAAGGTTCGAAGCTTTCGCTGTTTGCCTGAAGTGTTGGATCGTAGTATTTACCATCTTTGAAAATAATCGCTTGGTCAACGATGGTGTCTTCATTACAACGATAGCCAAGTACGTAACGCTCACCTTTGCAATAAATCACATTCATATAGCTGTTGTAGAAGGTTTCATTTTCAGTTGCAGTGCAGGTTGCCAGCATTTCTGGATCCATTGCTTCTACTGTCACAAGACGGACTTTTTCAGCAATAAAATTGCGTTCATTGAGTTGTTGGTGAATAGCTTCAAGACTTAGTTGAGTCACATTAAATACCGCGAAATGAATAATGAATAAAAACGGGCAGATTATACGACTGTTAATGATAAATGTCTTCGTTAAAAACAGTATTGGGTACGGATTAATAAAGACAACTGAAAAAGAGACGACGGCAAAACGAACAAAATGCGGCTTTCAGCCCGAATAAATTTTCAAGAAATCTTTACGAATGCAAAGAATGTAAATTTAATGCAAATGGTAATGGTTATCACTTATATTCCTTTTCATCGTTTGGTAGGCACTTTATTACTTACCACATAGTAGCCATGATTTGCTCTTTATATTATTACAAACAATACCTATTCAGCAGTGATAGGTGCTGAGAGTAACTCTGATGTGGCTTCACTTTCAGGTTATATCTTTATTTTGGAGTTAAAGGAATATGTTTTCTAAAAGCCAGCTGACGTTGTTAATTGGTGCGGTACTTTCTGCCCCTGTTGCTTATGCAGAATCAACAGAAGTTGATGAGCACATGGTCGTAACAGGTCGTGATTACGGTTATAAAGCCGATACCAACTCTACAGCGATGCGTATGGAGATGACTCAGCTAGAGACGCCAGGACAAGTTGCAGTAATTGATGAACAACTTATCGATGAACAGCGTGCGAGCACGCTAGGTGAGGTGTTACAGAACGATGCAAGTATTTCAGCTGGTGGAACAGGCCGTAACCGTGAACGTTTCTCTCTACGTGGTTTTGAACTTGGTAGCAGTAGCGGTTTCTTGCGTGATGGTCACCAACATTGGTCTCACTACCGTCAACCTGTTGAGCTTTTAGAGCGTGTTGAAGTAATGAAAGGCCCTGCAGGTCTTCTTTACGGTAAATCTGCACCTGGTGGTTTAGTCAACATGGTTGCTAAGAAACCAACTCACGAAACACAAGTTAACTTTAGCCAAGATGTTGGTTCAAATAATCATACACGTAGTGTGTTAGATGTGAGTGGGTCACTCAATCAAGACGAATCACTTCGTGCTCGCGCTGTTGTTGCAAAAGAAGATTATGATTCATGGCGTAAGTATGGTGATGGTTCAACACCTTCAACCGATCGCTTTGTTGGTGGTCTATTTGTTGATTACGACATAAATGAAGATGTGACATTGTCACTACACTACGATCGCACTAACGATAAAGGAAGTGTAGATTCTGGAGCTTACATTGTTGATGGTAAGCCAGTATTGGGGCGTGACCATGTGTGGGATGCACAGTGGTCAAAAATTAATAATGAAGTAGAAAACTATGGTTTTGATGTTAAAGCGCAACTAACAGATGTTTGGGCATTAAATACAGGTTTTAATTACCAAGACTTTACACGTCACGATGTGGAAAGTTACCCGAACTTTGCAAACTTTGAAGAGTCAGGTTTAGTAAAGCAAGGTGGCAATGATCGCCACGATCATTGGGTATTTAAAACCGCTTACGCTGATTTCGTCGGTGAATTTGATGCACTTGGCATGCAACACCAGTTACTCGTTGGTTCTAACTGGTTAGGCTACAGCTACGATCGTTTCCAACGTTCATTTAATTCTGTAGAAGTAGCACCAAACCAATCTACACCAGTACCTAGTTACAAATCGGGTAAGCCAAAAGAATCTCACTCTTCTTATAATGCTTGGGGTTTCTACGCACAAGATATGGTAACGATTAACGATTACTGGCAAGTACTTGCTGGTGTTCGTTTTGATCGTCAAACACAAGAAGGTAAAGCGGCGGAAGAAGCAGTATCACCTAAAGTGGCTGCGATTTTCCATCCAGCAGAAAACGGTTCAATTTACTTAGCTTACTCTGAAAGCTTTGAGCCGCAAGGTACGGTAACATCAGGCTCTACGAACTATGTGAATGATGGTGAACAACTTGATCCGCTTCGTGGTAAGCAATATGAGCTAGGTACTAAGTGGGAACTACTAGATAATCGTCTGTTTGTATCGGGTGCAGTATTTAACATTACGCAAGAGAACTCGACGATTGATGTTCAAGTAGGTAAAGATCTGTACGAGAAAACTCAAGCGGGTGAGCGTGTTCACAACGGTGCAGAACTTGCGCTGCAGGGTAACGTGACAGATAAGTTAAGCATGAGCGCGTCAGCAATGTACCTTGATGCGGAATACACCAAAGATCAGAAGTACCAAGGTAATCGTCCTGTTGACGTACCAGAATTCGCTGCAAGTGTTTGGTCTACCTACAAGGTAACACCGGCAACCGATGTTAACCTTGGTGTTATTTACGAAGGTTCACGTTTTGGTGATGCTGCGAATACCTTTAAGAAAGACGGCTATACACGTGTTGATTTAGGTATGGCTTACACGTACAAGTACGATGATAATTTAGATATCATTGGTCGTATTAATGTAGAAAACGTATTTGATACTGATTACATGGCTGGTGGCGGTTCAACAAGCAAAGATTATGTTGGCGCAACGGGTGTAACACTTGGTGAAGGTCGTAACTTTATGGCTACGCTTGAGTTTAAATACTAATTTGTAAATATTGTAACTAAGGGGGAGCCATTGCTTCCCCTTGTTGCGATTAAATGCTATTTCACTATTTTTGGTCGTTGTACGATTTAACTTTTTATTATTACTTCACTTTTTTATTTTTTGCGATTCAAGATTACTCATTATTAAGTTTGATTATGAATTTTATTAAAACCAGTTTAGCGGTTGTGATTTTAAGCATCACAACTGGGGTACAGGCATCGAGCCTTGATACAGCACGTTCTATTGAAAACAAAACCAATACGGCTTCAGCATTAAGCCAAGATAAGATTGATCGTAATGCTGATTCGGCTATCGCGATGAAAGCACAAATCGAGCAATTACAAGAAGAGCTTAAAAACCTGACGGTCTATCACGATCACCTTGCGCGTATGGTTGATAATCAAACCCAAGAAATGGCCTCTATTCATGAACAAATAGAGAACATTAAAGAGACGCGCCAAGGTGTTGTACCTTTGATGTACCAAATGATTGATGGTTTATCGACTGTTGTTGAGCAAGATAAGCCTATCAAACATGAACAGCGTTTAGCGCGTATTGAAAAGTTGAAAACGATGATGTCGCAAGCTGATATTAGCGATGCAGAAAAATTCCGTCGTATTCTAGAAGCCTATCAGATTGAAATGGATTACGGCACGAAATTGGGTACGTACCAAGATAAAATTACGTTAGAAGACGGTAAAACAATCGAGGCTGATTTACTGTATCTCGGTCGTATTGCATTTGTCGCTCGTAGCTTAAACGGTAGTCATTACTGGAGTTGGAACAGTAACAAACAGCAGTGGCAGGCACTTGATACAAGTGAAGCTGCAAATATTGATAAAGCGTTTGCAATGGCGAATAAGCAAATTGCACCAAGCCTATTACGTTTACCTATCTCAGCGCCCCTTGCTAACGTGGAGAGCAAATAATGAAATTAAAAGCGTTAGCTATTGCACTCTGTATGGCATCGGTTCCGTTCACAGTATCTGCTGAATCGGTTGTACAGCAAGCGAAACAAGAAAATGTCTCTCAACAGCAACATAATGTGCAACGTGAAGCTGAATTTAGTCAAGAAGCACAGAAAATTCGTCAACAACGTGATGCATTATTAGCGCAACGTAATGCGTTAAAAAAACAAACAGAATTACTGAGCCAAAGTTTTAGTACCAATGAAGCAGAACTTGCGAAATTAGAACAGCAACTTCAATTAGATTCTGGCAGCCTTGGTGAGTTATTTGGTGTCGTTCGCCAAACAGCAAAAGAACTAAAAGCCGAGCAAGGTTACGCTGTCACTGGTGTTGATGTGACGAAATATATCCCAGTTGTTGACCAAATCGTTGATGCGAAAGCACTGCCGTCTATGCCACAATTAAAAGGTTTGTGGCAAGCAATGGAATCACAAATCGTTGCAAGCGGTGAGTTGGCAAAGGTGAACGTACCATTTATTAATGGTGATGGTGAGCAAACCACAGAAAAAGCATTGCGTTTAGGCGCATTAGGTCTAGTAGCTGAACAGGGTTATTTAAAGTGGGATGGCCCTCGCCATCTTGCAACGGCTTATCAACAACAACCTGAAAATGGCCCACAACTTTCAGATTTAGCTGCAATAGCGGCGGCAGGTAGTGAAAGTATTGCTCTTGATCCTTCTCGTGGTGTGATATTAGAGCAATTAGCCAATGCACCTACGCTGGAAGATCGTTTAACAGCAGGTGGTGTGGTCGGTAAAATTATTCTACTTTTATTAGCTATTGGTGCGGGTATTGCCATTTTCCGTGGCGTTAAATTAGCGATTATTAATCGTCAAATTAAGCAACAATTAAAAAATCCAACTCAAGCTGGAAATAACCCACTGGGTCGTATTCTTGCTGTGTATAACAAAGAGCAAAATCGTAGCGTAGAAGCGTTAGAATTACGTTTACTTGAAGCGATTGTTGATGAGCAGCAAGGATTAGAAAAAGGCTTATCGATGCTTAAACTGTTTGCGGCTTTAGCGCCAATGTTAGGCTTACTGGGTACGGTGACGGGGATGATTGAAACCTTCCAAGTTATCACGCAGTTTGGTAATGGTGATCCTAAAGTGATGGCGGGTGGTATTTCAATGGCATTGGTAACGACCGTTCTAGGTTTGATTGCCGCGATGCCTTTATTGCTGGCTCATAATGTACTAAGTACACAAGCTGAAAATATTCGATTGATCCTTGAAAAACAAGGGATCAGCTTAGTTGCTCAGCAAGCTGAAAAAAACGAATCTTCTCAGACATCTAACCGTAACGTATTAGCAGAACAGGCAGCATAATGGACTTCAGCGTATTACATGGCTGGTGGTTTTCGCTTTCTCATTTTATGGCGCAAGGTGGCGCCATATTATGGTGGCTTGCTGCGGTTGTTGCGCTATGTTGGCTTTTGGTTATTGAACGCGTGATTTATTTATTCTTCTATTTTCCAAAGCAAAAAGAGCAGTGGTTAACTAGCTGGATGGCTCGTAAAGATCATTCCTCTTGGCATGCATGTGCAATTCGTGATGGCTGGCTTAATGAAGCAAAAATTGCCCTTAATCAGAATTTAAATTTTATCAAAGTATTAGTCGCAATCTGCCCCATGCTAGGTTTACTTGGCACAGTGACGGGGATGATTTCTGTCTTTGATGTAATGGCGACGCAAGGTAGTAGTCAACCTCGTTTAATGGCATCCGGCATTTCTTTAGCAACCTTGCCAACAATGGCAGGGATGGTTGCGGCCTTAGCGGGTATGTTTGTTCACGCACGTTTATCTAAAGCTTGTCAGATGCGTGAGTTTAAATTAGAAAAATTATTAAGGAGTCAGCAATGAGACTCAGCCGCCGTTCTTCAAATCGAGAAGATGCACAAATTGATTTAACATCAATGCTCGATATCGTATTTATTATGCTGATTTTCTTTATTGTAACGAGTTCGTTTGTACGGGAATCAGGCGTAGAAGTTAACCGCCCTCAAGCAAGCCACGTGGTAAGCCAAAAAGACGCAGGGATCTTTGTTGCAATTACTTCAGCAAATGACGTTTATATTGATAAACGTGTTGTTGATGTAGAACGTGTTCAAGCAACATTAGAACATATGCTTACAGAGCAACCTGATGCTTCTTTAGTGATCCAAGCGGATGAGCATGCCTATAACGGCACTGTGGTTAAAGTGATGGATGCAGCAAAAGGAGCTGGGATCAAAAATATCGCATTGGCGGCGGAGAAAAATTAATGATCCGTCTTTTAATGGCTTTTCCATTAGCTATTGCTGTAGCGTTAGGACTTTTTACTTTTATGGCATGGATGGTAGATAACGGTAATCATCAAAAGCCTGATAATAAAGAAGTGCTAGCGTTCAACATGGTAATGATGGAACAAGAGCAAGCACCTCAACGGCGACAGCGTGCGGTGCCACCACCACCTGAAACACCAGAGCCACCGCCAGAAGCAAAGCCGGTATCATCAAGAGCAGCAACCGCAAGTGTTCAACCTGTTGCGTCTACGACAAGCTTAGGGTTGGATACAGCGGTTACAGGCTTATCGATCAAGATGCCGAAATTTAGTGATTTTAGCAGTGCATCGAATGCGGTAGGTGCGCCGACTATCGGTCAGAGTCAGCAAGCTATGCCATTGTATCGTGTTGAGCCAAGGTATCCGCCCCGCGCGCTAAAACAAGGTAAAGAAGGTTACGTTATACTGAAATTCACGATTGATCCTCAAGGCCGACCAATCGATATTGCAGTGCTTGAAGCAAAACCTAATCGTTTATTTAATAAAGAAGCGATACGTGCATTGCGTAAATGGAAGTACCAACCACAAGTGCAAAATGGCAGTGCTGTATCACAGCCAGGTCAGACGGTACGTTTAGAATTTAAGTTGAATAAATGATGAAAAGATTAGCATTTATTATCGCTTTAACCGCCGCAGCGAGTTTGCCTTTATCATCTGCTTACGCGGGAGGTAAATTGTCGCAGTCAATTGCCGTTAAGGTTCAAAAAGCGAATAACTTACAGCTTGATGATAAGGTTAATCAGGCGATTGATTTACTTGTCTCTTTAAAGCCGATAGAGCCTTATGACAAAGCATTTGTTCAGCGTATGTTGGGCGTGTTTTATTGGCAGCAGGGCAATCCATCAAAAGCGATAAGCAATTTATCTAAAGCAGTTAAGAGTGGCTTATTACAAGATGATCAAGCATGGGTTACTCAGCGTATGCTGGCTGATATTTTACTTTCTGAGCAAAAATACAGCCAAGCACTACCACATTACTATCAGCTAACAAAGCATATTCCAAAATCACAAAAGGGCGATGAACTATGGCTGCGTATTGCCCAATCACATTATCAATTGAGCCAGTGGTCAAAAGTCCTTTCTGCAATGAAACGCTACGATGGCTATAAACGTAAAGATGAAATATCGCCGTTGTCGATTAAGTTGGGTGCTCAGTTGCAACTAAAGCATTGGAATGGTGCAACTTCGACATTAAATCGTTTGATTGCAATAGAGCCAAATAAGCTCAATTGGTGGCAGCAATTAGCCAATATACAATTGCGAGCAGGGAAACCTGCAGAAGCATTGAGCACATTAAAATTAGCAAAATATCAAGGTGTTAAGTTAACGCAGCAAGATTTACATCGCCTAGCGCAACTGTATGCTCAGCGTGGTATTCCTGAACGTGCTGCTAAACAAATAGCAGAGCTCGAAGGCGCAACAACTAATACAAGGTTGCTCGTTGAACAAGCTAACTATTGGCAGATGGCAAGAGAGTGGCAAAGTGCTATCAATATTTGGGAAAAAGCAGCCCAGCGTAATAACCGTTATCGTTGGCAACTTGCACAATTGTTGTTGCAGGAAGGGCAATATCAAAAAGCGTTAACTGAGCTTAATAAGGTTAAGCGTAAAGATAAACAGTCTGATGTTGAGTTGGCGAAAGTCCGTGCGTATTACAAGCTAAATAACTTTGATAAAGCGATTATTCATGCCAAACAGGCAAATAATATAAAGCCTTCATCGGCAGCATCGAGCTGGATAAAATATTTATCACAAATGCGTGAAATGGAACAAGCTAGCTGAATATTGTCTTAGCATTTCACCCTGAGCGAATAAAAAAATGAGTGTGTTAACTTAATAATCACTAAGTTAACCACTCATTTTTTTATTCTAGTGCACATGCTTGGTTTAACTAATCACCATATTTGTCGCCATTGCTAGTAATAATGCTGAGAAGATTTTTTTAATGATTGGCACAGGTAAATAGTTTGTTGCCTTAGCGCCTAGCGGAGCGGTAAACCAAGAAGTACAAACAATACCAAATAATGCTGGTAGATAAACAAAACCAGCAAAGCCATCAGTAAGAGAAAGATAGCTAATGCCTGAGCTGACATAACCGATAGAGCCAAAGAGTGCGATAACAATGCCACAAGCAGAAGCACAACCGATAGCTTTCTTCATATCGAGAGAGAAGAAGGTTAACAAAGGCACTAACAGTGCGCCGCCACCAATACCAATCATGGCCGACAATCCGCCGGTAATTGTTGTTAAAAAGGTAAGAACAAAATTATTGGGCATGTTACGTGTTGTTGCTGTCTCTTTTTTTGTACTGCTATAAAACATCTTCAGTGCAATGAGTGCCACACTGACAGCAAATACAATACGAACAACATTACTCGGTAATAGAGCCGCTAAAAACCCACTGATAAGTGCACCTAAGGCAACACCTGTCATTATCCATGGTGCTAGGTTCCATGGCACATTGCCATTTTTGTGGTGAGCGATGGCAGAAGACGTTGAAGTGAATAATATGGATGCTAAGGAAGTAGCAATAGCGACGATAACCACTTGTTCAGGCGGTAAAATGGCGAAATGAAGCAAGATAATACTCAGAATGGGTACTATAACAAGTCCTCCTCCTATACCTAATAATCCTGCCAAAAATCCAACACCACTGCCAAGTAAAGCGCAGTATATTATTAACAATAATTCATTCATTTCTTTGTCTTCTTATATGTGGTTAGCGGTTAACGCATTGAATAAAAATAGATATCCTTTCTATGTGATGAGAACTATAACTTACAAATTTGTAACAACTCAAACGTAACCACTTGAGTTTTTTTCATGTTGATAGTGAAAGAAATACGCTTTTATTGATCAAGCACCCTACGTATAACTGAATACAGAAAGCGCATCAGCATTCACTCATTTCAGCTAAAAGGTAGAGGCCGCTATGACAAAGGATTTCACATTTACTATTAATAAGACGGGCCTTGATGAAAATTATCATCCCGCTAGCAACACACGTATTACTACCAATTTCGCTAACTTAGCGCGAGGGGAAAGCCGCCAACAGAACTTACGTAACGCATTAAACATGATCAATAACAGCTTTAATGCCTTGGCGAACTGGGATAACCCCGAAGGTGATCGTTATTCTGTTGAGCTTGAAATTGTCTCGGTTGATATCGACATTGAAGGACAGGGGCAAACATTCCCATCGATTGAAGTATTAAAAACCCACATTATTGATAATCAAACTAACCAGCGTATTGAAGGGATTGTCGGTAATAACTTTTCTTCTTATGTGCGTGATTACGATTTCAGCGTACTACTGCAAAACCATAATAAAGGTAAGCCACAGTTTAGTATTCCAGATAACTTTGGCGAGCTGCATGGCAAAATCTTCCAGAGCTTTGTTAACTCTGATGTATATAAAGACAATTTTAAAAAGACACCGGTGATTTGTTTATCTGTATCTGATAACAAAACCTATTTCCGCACCGAAAATCAGCACCCAGTATTGGGCGTGGAATATAAATCCAATGAGTCGTCATTGACCGAGCAGTATTTCCAAAAAATGGGCTTACAGGTACGTTACTTCATGCCTGCAAACAGTGTTGCTCCTTTGGCGTTCTACTTCTTTGGTGATTTATTAAATGATTACACCAACCTTGAGCTGATCAGCACCATTAGCACCATGGAAACCTTCCAAAAGATCTATCGACCAGAAATCTATAATGCAAACGCAGTGGCTGGAAAGTCCTATAAACCCAACTTAAAGTGCCCCGATCATTCACTGACCAAAATCGTGTATGACCGAGAAGAGCGCAGCAGGTTGGCAGGTGAACAAGGCAAATTTGCCGAGCAGCACTTCATTAAACCGTACCAAACCGTGCTTGAGCAATGGTCAGCGAATTTCGTGACTAGCTAACATCAACATTGCTTTCATCATTTATTACAACATAGGACGTTAACTATCATGAAAACATTATTACCGACATCAACAGCAGGAAGCTTACCGAAACCCGATTGGTTGGCAGAGCCTGAAAAACTTTGGTCAGAGTGGAAATTGGAAGGGGATGCATTAGCGGCAGGAAAACAAGATGCGCTACGTTTATCACTGCAAAATCAACAACAAGCAGGAATTGATATTGTCAGTGATGGTGAACAAACTCGCCAACATTTTGTAACTACCTTTATAGAGCACCTCAACGGCGTTGACTTTGAAACCCGCAAAACCGTTAAAATCCGTGATCGTTATGATGCCAGTGTACCTACTGTTGTTGGTCCTGTTTCTCGTCAAAAATCGGTGTTTGTTGATGATGCTAAATACCTTCGTCAGCAAACTAAACAACCGATCAAATGGGCACTGCCAGGTCCTATGACTATGGTTGATACTCTATATGATGCGCACTACAAAAGTCGTGAAAAACTGGCATGGGAATTTGCTAAAATCCTTAATCAAGAAGCCAAAGAATTAGAAGCAGCAGGGGTTGATATTATTCAATTTGATGAGCCAGCCTTTAATGTGTTCTTTGATGAAGTTAATGAATGGGGTATTGCCTGTTTAGAAAGAGCCATTGAAGGGCTGAAGTGTGAAACTGCTGTTCATATTTGTTATGGCTATGGCATTAAAGCCAATACTGATTGGAAGAAAACACTCGGTTCAGAGTGGCGTCAATACGAAGAGGCGTTTCCTAAACTGCAGCAATCTAATATCGATATTATCTCGTTAGAATGCCATAACTCTCATGTACCCATGGATTTGCTAGAGCTTATTCGTGGAAAAAAAGTGATGGTAGGGGCGATTGATGTTGCCAGTGATAAAATTGAAACGGCGGAAGAAGTCGCGGATACATTGCGTAAAGCACTTAAATTTGTTGATGCTGATAAACTCTACCCATGCACCAATTGCGGCATGGCACCGCTAGCCCAGCATATCGCACAAGGAAAACTTGAAGCCTTAAATGCAGGGGCTGAAATCATTCGAAAAGCGCTTTCAGCTTAGAAGGTTTGGGTATCACCGTGTGTAAATGTACTTTATTGATAGCGTGATATAGTGCATTTACATAATCAAATTATCTCTTTTTCAGAAGCTCTAAATTCTTTAAATAAACAACACGCGTTTAGAATACTCTGACATACTTGCTTATCACTATTATCGTCTGGCACTATTCGCCAAAGAATACCGTAATCAGTCAACGGTATAGAGAATGTGAAGGTCGTCAGTGTTATTCAATAGCCAACAATTAAGTCAGCAATACGAAGAATTAGGTTACTTCGTTATTCGCAATTATTTCAGTGAAGATCAGATAACTTCACTCAGAAAAGTCGTTTTAACTTTTCATGAATTATGGAAAGCTGACAACAAAGAGTTCTATCAAGAAGAAGCATTTAACTCATCTTTGATTACTGGAAGCCAGTATTTATCTATCGCAGAGAGAACGGAACTTTTTGACTTTATTAGTTCAAAAAAGATCATGGATGTGGTTGATACCGTAATACCTAAAAATCCTGCTTTCATGAATACTCAACTGTTCTTTAATCCGGTGAACCCGCAACAAAAAGACTTTTGGCACCGTGACTGTCAATATGATTATGATATTGAAGACCAAATGAGAGTCATATTAGAAACGCAAGTATTGCACCTTCGTGTCCCTTTATTTGATGAACCCGGTATGGAAATAATACCCGGCACGCACAAGCGATGGGATAATGAAGAAGAATACAATGTTCGCCAAGAAGTGAATGGCAAAGTCAGCCATGATAGCCTTTCTGGTGGGAAGAAGATTGCATTATCGGCAGGTGATTTATTGGTATTTTCAGCAGATATGATTCATCGTGGTTTATACGGATTAGATCGCTTAGCATTGGATATTTTAATTTTTGATTCGGCATCTGATTATGTTGATTACGTTGATGATGATTGTTTACCTACTCAATTAATATTGCAAAAGATTGCTGACCCACGATTGTTTATTAATACGCTACAGCTTAAGTCAATGGCGTGTGCTTCATAACAAATATTAAAATTGATGCTTGAAAGGGAGTTCAACATCAAGTTCACATCAAAGCTTATATAATAACTTCCTTTTTCTCGAATTAACAATTCTAACTGTGTAGTGAATAGTTATCATTAATAGCGATACTTAAATGTTATTAATTTCATCATGTTTAAATTCTAATTCATATTATCTATCCCAATGCGTATTTCTTATATTTGAGAAAGTAAAAAATTAATAAAATTTATTGTGACTTTTTTAGTTGTTGCTGAGTTTGTGTAAATACAGCCGGGCATTGCCATGGACTGAATATAAATAAAAACAAAGTAACAATTAAAGGAGTAGTATCATGAAATCAACAATTACTGCGGTGTCTGCTGCGGTTGGTATGCTGTTATCTTCAGTCACCTTGGCTGAACAAATTAGCATGTTTGATTATGATGAAGCGACATCAGCGTATGAGGATGCATATTTAGATGCGCAATTTGATTTACGAGATGGAAATCAAGATCAAGCCAGTTATAACGCTGTTGTAAGTGCAAATTATGATCGTGTATTTTCCTCGGCAAATCGTAATACGCGAATTGAGTTCGTCGGTGATACAAACATCAGTCAAGGCCCGAATAGTAATGATGAACGTAAAGAAAATTACCAAGCTTTATCTGCGCTAACCAATGATATGTACTTTAGCCCTAAGAAAAGTGATTTCTTTTGGTATGGGAAAGCAGAAGTTGGTGCCCAGACTGATATGAAAGATCCCTTTACTAAGTTAACGGCAGGTTTAGGTTATGGGCGAGTGGTAAATGCAACTCCAATGGCAAAAGCGATCCGTGTCGTTCAATCTCTTCAAGAACATGGTTTATTAAGAGGAAATGTTAGCCGAGAAACCTATCAAAATGTGGCACAAGTTATAGCAAGAGAAGCAGCTTATCGCAGCCGTTATGGCTCTGCTGATTATGCCGAATATTGGGTTGAAGATATTGGTAAAGCATTAGGTGATAAACTGAGCGCACGCGGTGCAATAAACTCTTACGATGTATTGATGAATGAGCGCATTTCAACCCGTAAATATGGCTGGCTAGTCAGAGCTGGTGCTGGTGCGGTATTGACTAACTATGATGGTTCAGTTAGCAAACCAGCGCTTGAAGTGGGAGCGGAATACCATTATCCAATTAATAACCAAACCCAATTTTCAAACGAAGCAATTTTAACCGCCATTTTGGATGATGGTAATAATGGCTTTAACGCAACCAATACAATGTTTTTAACGTATGAGCTGCGTGACAATATTGATTGGGAGAACGCATGGTTACTCACTTATGCTTCAAGTGATAAATCAGAAGATTTGATGACCAATAGTTTACGTTCAACATTCCGTTACTATGTATCTAATTTTATTAGTTTATCTGTAACTGGCGGCTTGTCTAAAACTGAAGATAATATTGACTATGATGGAACAACAAACACTAATCGAAATGATGATATCGATACAACGTTCCACTTTGGCTTAACGTACCGTCTGAAGTAATAAATTAAGTTCTAAACGCTAAAACACAGACTTTCTTTTTTATAAGACAAGTCTGTGTTTTTTTTTGCATATAGTAAATATGTATTGCGATTAACATGATTTTTTTGTCATTGAAATAATATAAAATTACTATACGGATATGCTAATGAATATATTAAATAATGGTTTGTCAAATGAAAGCGATTTACTTTATGTTTTTCAAAAAAATAGAGTAAAAAGGAATGAAATATTTTCATTGTTAATGAAATCTTATTGGCAATCTTTATATTCAAGATGTATGTATAGAATAAATGATAGTGGCAGTATTGATGATGTTGTTCAGGATGTTTTATTAAGGATTTACCAAGCACTACCAAAATATTGTCATCAAGGTGTTTTTAGAACATGGATTTATACAATTGCAGATAATGTTTGTTATTCTCACTTAGCAAAAAAGATGAGATATAATAAAAAAAACATTTCGATAAATAATATTGAGCCAGTAAGTCATTATAGTCAGGTCAATATAGATGATAAAATTGATATGGATATATTGCTCGATGAATTATCTTACAGTGAAAAAGAAATTATTGATTTACGATTTTATCAGGATCTAACATTATTAGAAATTAGTAATATTTTATGTATAACAATTAGTGCGTGTAAAATGCGCCTATATCGTGCGCTAAAGTTACTTCATGACATTCTGTTTAGAAAAAATATCAGAACAATATCTATTTAGTTTTATTAAAACGCCTAATGGATTTAGCAGCATTAAGATGTTGAGTTCGTAAACCGTAAAGACGTTGCAGTAAAAGCCAGTTGAACCTTTGTTTGATCGGCTTTTTTGTTTTCATTCAACTGGTTATGTGTTTTGATTGGCGTTTTATTACTCCCTTCATAATGTCCTCCACTGACTAACGTAAACAATGTAAATTGAATGCCAATAAGAACGATTATCAATTAAATTACTGCCATTCTAGGTAGGTAGCTAGTTTTTTACTATGGTGTTAAAGCAAAAAAATGTCCAATTGTGGGCACGTCGTCTTCATATTTACATTTCAATGGCGTTGTTATTGATTGTTTTATTTTTTGCCATTACTGGCATTACTTTAAATCGTCCTGAGTTGTTTGTATCTGATACACCCAGTGTGACAGAGCAAAAAATTACCATACCTACTTCATTGCTTTCGTCTGAACAAGGTCCGTTTGTACCTAACAAATCGGCTTTGATCAGTTATCTCTCTAAACATACCGATGTGCGTGGTACGGCTTCTGGTATTGAGATCTTTACCGATCTAGAGGGTGACGAATTAGTCGAAGGCGAGATCTCATTAGATTACAAAGGCCCTGGTTATAACGCTGTGGTCTTTATTGATATGACAACCGCACAAGCGAATATTGAAATCACCAATTATGGTGTTATTGCGCTACTTAACGACCTTCATAAAGGTCGTAATAGTGGCGAGGTTTGGAAGTGGTTTATTGATATTACTGCGGCTTTGATGATCTGTTTTGTGTTAACGGGTGTGTGTTTGCTACTACCGAAAAAGAAAACACTTAATACATCAATGAAGTGGATGAGTTTCGGCTCAGTTGTTACCGCCATTATCTACATTGTATTTGTTCCTTAATATTTAGCAGGTTAACGATGACCATTAAAAATAAATTAAAAAAGACCGTACTGGCAACGTTACTGCTGGCACCTTTATCAACGGCATGGGCTGCACCTTTGCCAGAAACAGCCCAGTTAGATGTTGAACTAAGTTTACCAAAAATTGAAACCTCAATGTACGCCCGTCCTTATGTCGCGGTGTGGATTGAAAACAGTGAACGTAAACCCGTAAGAACGATGCAGCTTTGGGTCGGTAAAGACGAATGGTTGAAAGATTTACGTAGCTGGTGGCGCAAAGTGGGGCGTTATGACCGAGAACTTGTTGATGCTGTTACATCTGCCACACGTCCGGTGGGTGAATACCGTTTTTCATGGGATGGCTTAGACGATAAAGGCACCCGTGTAGAGCAAGGGGATTATACCTTTTACGTTGAAGTGGTACGTGAACATGGCGGACGTAACTATTTACGCCAGAAATTAACGCTAGGTGAAAGTGCTGTTAGCCATGTTTTAGCACCAACACAAGAAACTGGCACTATCAAGATTAACTACAAACTCTAAGTGAATTGTCATCATGAATAATAAATTAAAAGCAGTATCTTTAGCATGCCTAGTGACAGCGGGTTTAGGTGTGGCATCTGTTGCTCAAGCACACCCACGTTGGGTATTACCTTCACATTTCACTGTTTCCAAAGAGGGTGGTGATTGGCTGTCATTTGATGTGACAGCGTCACACGGAACATTTGTTTTTGATAAGCCAGCAAGCATTGAAACGACACAAATTGTTATGCCTGATGGTCGTATTGCTTACCCTAATTTTACCATTCGTGGTAAACGTCGTGCGATTTTTGATTTCTTCTTTGAAGAAGAAGGTACTCATAAAGTACAAATTAATCAGACACCTAGATACTACACTTTCTACAAAGCTGGACGTCGTGATACTGAAAAACGTATGGAAGCGAATAAAGCGGATCGTATGACAATACTCCCGGAAAAGTCGCGTGACGTTGTCACTCAGGTGAGTTATACCCGTGCAGAAAGTTATGTGACTGTTGGGAAACCATCAACTAAAGCGATGGAACTGACAGGTAAATATCTTGAAATGGTACCTGTTACACACCCATCGGACATTGTTGAAGGCGAGCCAGTAACCTTCCAATTTTTCTTTAATGGCAAACCGCAAGCAGGAGTAACGGCGGACATTACACGTGAAGGAACGCTGTACCGTAACCACCAAGAGCAAATTGATGTGGTAAGTGATAAAGACGGCAAGATCACCTTCACTCCAGAAGTGGCGGGGCGTTACCTAATGAAGTCAAATTATAAAGGTATGGTTGAAAACGATCCTATGTACGACCGTGCAAACGTCAATGTTCACTTAACTTTTGAAACCTTACTTCAGTAATACAACTTCTGGTTAAGGCGTGAATCCATCACGCCTTGATCTCTGCATTCTTTAAGCCTGTCTTTGGGCTTGTTTGAGGTTTTTATGACAATGAAATCATCCATTATTGCGGTATCTTTACTTTGTTTAGGGACTTTTTCAACGCCAGCATTTGCTCATTTTCCACTAATGAGTTGTTGGTTTGAAGCCGATAAAGTGTTGTGTGAAGCCGGTTATAGTGATGGCAGTACCGCAGTGGAATACAACGTTGATATGTTTGATTACGACGATAACTTAATCGCGAAAGGCATGACAGATAAGCGCTCAATCGCTGAGTTCACCAAGCCTGATACTGACTTTTATTTGGTTTTTGATGCTGGACATGAGAATCCTGTTGAAGTCGATGTTGTTGAGATAAAAGAAAAATGATCCGTCAAACTGTTCGCTCTGATAATGGAGATCGAGAAGGCAAGTGGGTCGCCTTATGTATTGGATTAATCTTGTTGGTGTCTTTTGTTTTACTTCCTTATCACCAAACCAAGCAACCCAAATCGGCACTGCTTTCGCATCAAATTTCAATTACTGATTTAGCCGCTGAAGAAATCGCTATGATTGCGGAATTACGGCTTGCTCATGAAGAAATCCGTAACTTATATCAAGATAGCCAGTTAAGTGCTGCTGTTGGTCAATGGCCACAAATCTCTGAGCTTCAAGAGTTTTGGATTGCTCCTTTTGTGACAGATAAAAGTTGGGAGCGAAAAGGTCGTCATCAGTGGGCACTGATAACTGATGCTATCTATCAAGGTGTGAGGTCGGATGATAAAGGCGCGATGTCGATAGTGCTTAATAGTCATTCAGCGTCTCCCGATATTTGGCTCGCGATGAACGATAATGTGAGCTTACTTGATGCCAATACATTACGCGATTTTGATGGCAAACATTTAATCAATAATGGTTGGACGCAAATTGTGTTTAACGATTCTCCTAATAACAACGGATCACACAATCACTAATAACGGCGCTTTGGTTTTATTGCCGTTAATCTTTACTGTACCGAGATTTAGATAACAATGAATAAATTAATTAAATCTAGCCTTACTGCCATAGCATTGCTTGTGAGTATGAATAGCTTTGCTGCTGATAAAAAGACCATTGGTATTACTTTGCAGCCTTATTACAGTTATGTAAAAGCGGTTGTTGGTGATAAAGCAGAAATTTTGCCATTGGTTGATGCAGGTTTTAATCCCCATAACTATTTACCTCAACCTAATGATCTTAAACGTCTAAAAGAGATGGATATCATTGTGGTTAATGGTATTGGTCACGATGATTTTGCGTTGAAAGTTATTCAAGCAGCAGATCGTGATGATTTGATTGTCATTGAAGCTAATAATGATGTGCCACTGTTGCCTGCGATGGGGCAGTCGGTTGGTAATGGCGCTGTGAATCCCCATACGTTTGTTGGATTATCTACCACGATTCAGAAGGTTTATACCATTGCTAATGCATTAGCGAAAATTGATCCTGACAACGCCGCTGAATATCGAAAAAATGCCCGTGATTATGCTAAACAGTTTCGTTTAATGAAGCGTGATGCAATGTTAACGCTGGGGGATTTAGATACAGCGGGAATGAAAGTTGCGACTACGCACAATGCGTATGGCTACTTATTGCAAGAGTTTGGTGTTGATGTTGCTGCGGTGATTGAACCTGCGCATGGTGTAGAACCAAGTGCAAGCCAACTACAAGAAACCATTGAGAAAATTAAACAATCAGGCATTGACGTTTTGTTTTATGAATTAAACATGCCTAATCGTTATGTCGATACCATTGAAAAGGCAACAGGTGTTCAGTTATACCGTTTTTCTCACATGACACATGGAGACTATGACGGTAAGAAAGTTGAACTTGAGATGAAAGAAAACCTTGCCACATTAGTTGAAGCAATCAAGTTTGCTGCAAATAAGGATCAAGCATGATCATCGGTCCTAGCATTCAGTTAACTAACGTTAACCTTCAATACGGTCCTAATCAGATTTTATCTGAAATCACTCATCAATTTGACGGTGGACAATGCCATGTGGTGATGGGACCTAATGGTGGCGGTAAAACATCATTGCTACGTTCTATTTTAGGCTTAACACCGTTTCGTGGCCAGATTGATATTTTATGGGATGAGTCAGTTAATAACGGTAAAGCCGGTACGATTGGTTATGTGCCACAAAAAGCAATGTTTGAACAAAGTCTACCGTTAACCGTGATGGATTTTATCTTATTAAATCAAACCCGTTCACCTTTGTTTTGGCGCCAACGTCAGAAAGATAAACAAATCGCATTAACGCAACTTGAACGTGTCGGAATGGCAAACCGTGCAGACCGTCGTATGGGGCAATTATCTGGCGGTGAACAGCAGCGTGTGTTGTTTGCTCAAGCACTATTAGATAATCCTGATTTACTGGTACTTGATGAGCCAACGACGGGTATGGATGAGCAGGGTGTGCGTTATTTAGAATCGCTTATCCATGAATTTGTTAACCAAGGTAAAACTGTATTAGCGGTTCATCATGATGTGACAGCGGTTCGACGTTTAGAAGCGCAAGTTCATGTGGTCAATCGTGTGTTAGTTGATAGCGGTGATCATAGTCAAGTATTGGTACCAGAGAAGATTGAACGTTTGTTTAATCATTATTCACAGCCAGCAGTCTCTGCGTCTAATCAATCAGAGGTGGCGTAATGGAACTATTAAGACATTGGGCACAACTCGGTGTTGATGCTGGTTGGTTAAGTGACAGTTTCTCTTATGCCTTTATGGTTAATGCAATCGTAGCGGCACTGTTGCTTGGGCCTCTTTTAGGTGGTTTAGGTACCTTAGTGATAGCTAAACGTTTAGCTTTTTTTTCTGAAGCTGTCGGTCACGCCGCTCTAACGGGTATTGCCTTAGGTGTATTGTTAGGCGAGCCGCCAGAAAATCCATTCATTGGTTTATTTAGCTTCTGCATGATTTTTGCTTTATTGCTGCATTTCGTGCGAAATCGAACCAATGTACCTTACGACACATTAGTCGGTGTTTTCCTCGCGTTAGCATTAGCGGTTGGTGCTGCATTGTTGATGTATGTAGCACGTAAGATCAATATTCACATGTTAGAAAACGTCTTGTTTGGTTCAATCCTAACGGTAACAGATCAAGATTTGATTGTTCTTGCGATCAGTTGCGCCTTAATTGTACTGCTCTTAATACCGACGTTTAATCGGATTTTATTAACCTGTATTAGTCCTGATATTGCGCGAGTTCGGGGCTACAAAACCAATTTTTACGATTACTTATTTGTGATGATGATAACGCTGGTCACGATAGCATCTGTGAAAATTGTTGGAGCAGTGTTGGTTGGGGCGTTGCTATTGATCCCGGGCGCAACGGCGCGGTTATTAACCAAGAATATGGGCAGCTTTGTTTTATTGTCGGCTCTACTAGCCACAATAAGTTGTGTTATTGGTACGGTATTGCCAATGGAATTAAAACTTCCAGTTCCATCAGGCGCTGCGATTATTATTGTTTCTGCTATCTTTTTCATGTCAGCAACGATGTACCGCATTATTCGTAAAAGTTAATCAGGAAACCACATGTTTTTGTTGAATAAATTTTCTATCTCCATGCGCAAAACGCAAACTGTGTTATTCGGTGCCTGTTTAAGTGCTGCCGTTTTACTGCCAACAAGTGTTACTTACGCCAAAGACATTTTAACAGCAACGCCTGTGACTTATATGTTAGCGACAGCGTTGACCAAAGAGACAGGGATCACGACAGAGTATTTGCCTCCTAAACGCTACGGTGTAACGCGCTTACCTAACTGGTTTTCAACCAAAGGGGCTGATGTTGCTTCAAATGCCAGTAAAACAGCAAAAACAGCGATTACGTTAGGAGCAATTTGGCCGAATGATCCGCTCTTTGTTCATGCGCGTGAGGGCAATATAAATATTGTTGAAATTGATGCATCTCAAGCAATTTCGCCACGCGCACAAGGTGTAGCGGCACTGCGTTTATCCGACGGGACTACGTCGTTATATGCATGGCTAAATCCGACCAACTTAACGCGCATGGCAGCAATTGTAAGCGATGACCTCCAGCGTTTATGGCCTGAAAAGGCCCTGCAAATTGAAAAAAATCAACAAGCTTTAATGATAGATATTCGTAAGTTGATTAATCGTCAACAAGACACTCTTATGCAAGCGGATGTTAATGCTGTTGTATTACTTTCTGCAGAGCTAGAAGATTTTGCATCAGGTAATCAGCTATTTGTTGTTGAGCGTATGACGAAACCAGAATTGGAATGGACAGATGCCGATAAAGCGCAGTTAAGCCGAGTGTTAAAAGAAGATCCTTCACTAACTATTTTGACAACTAAAGCGTTAAGTCAAAATATGAAAGCATTCGTTTCTACTGGTACCAAAGTGATCGTGATTGATAGCCTTGATCGTTGGGGGCGGGGGGGTATTGATACGAATAAGCCACTAACGCGCTGGGAAGTAAAACTTTAAACTAAGCTGTTATCGCGATGTAGTCATTGATTTGTAAATAAAGTGTAGCGATTAATTGCAATACTTAAATAGTCTAAGCGTCCACTGCTTATGACGTAGTCGCTACTTATTTATTCTGTTTTCTACGAGAATTAAGTAGCACTGCTTTGCCCAGCTTAGTGCTGGGCTTTTTTATTGGTTAGAAAGTGAAAAGCAAAGATAGTACACCTAACCCAATGAGTAATGTGCCAGAAATGATGTCGTTATATTTACCAATCACTTTACCAATCACATAATTGCCTAAATTATTGCCGGCATAGGTTAATCCAATACCAGTAATAAAGGTTAATGCTACAACTAACATGATATTTAGATGAGTAATACTACCAAGAATACCCACTCCAATATTATTAATTGAAAGTAAAAAACCTAATATAACCGCACCTTTAATGCTTATATCTCGGGGTTTCTCTTGTGTTATTTGTTGTTTTTTAACTAAATTTGAACCAATAAACCAAGCCCCCATTAGAATAAAAATGATTGAACCTAATTCATTCGAAAATTGGTGAGGAACAAGGTGAGTGATCAGTTGACCAAACAGCATGGATAAATAGGTAATGAAAGTGGTAATAAATGAAATGATCATATTCGATGAAAGAGGAATATCTACACTTTTAACTCCGTATGTTAAACCTATGACAAAATTATCGAGGTTAGAGGATAGGGTAAATAATAATGCGAGAAGAAAAGACATGAACTACCGCTCCATAAAGTGTTCTTTATAGTCTTTTACTGTGAGAACGACGAACAATATGTATGGGTAGTTATTTTCCAGATATGGTTTTACGCTGAAATCGGCTTCAGCGCAAAAAATTATAGGAGTCCAGCTAAACGTGCTTTAAGAAAAGCAGACAGGGTTTTGTTATCTTTAACTTCATTTTTTACGATTTTTTGCTCGAGTTCAGTTACCGAAAGGGTAACAACTTCGATAATCTCATCATCATCAAGCTGACCAATGGTTGGGGCGAGATCTGTTGCAACGAAAAGGTGTTGGATCTCATCGCAAAAGCTAGGTACTGGTAGTAATTCTCCTAATGACTGCCAGCTTTCTGCTTTTAAATTGGTTTCTTCAGCGAGCTCTCTTTTCGCACAAAGAAAAATATCTTCATTAGGCTCTATTGTTCCAGCTGGAAATTCCAAAATCCATTGGTTAATCGCCGGACGATATTGGTTAACTAAAACAAGATGTCCTTGGCTATTAATAGGAATAATGACCACAGCCCCAGGATGCTTAATTGATGTAAATGTTACTTGTTTATTATTCGGCAGTACGTGCGCTTGTTCTTCAACTGAAAAACATTTCCATTGGCACAGTATTTTTGAAGACATGCTTTAGCACCTTTATTCATTGGTTGCTATTTGATTATATCCCCAACGTTTCGCACGCATCAATGCACTCTCTGCTTTAATGTAGTCATACCTAAAATCTTGATGTTCAACGGTGGTAATACCAACACTGATCGTCATATTAATTTTATGACCAGATTCTAATTCTAAAGTCCATTTAGCGACCTCATTACGTAATGCAATGGCTATAAACTCTGCTTTTTGGAGATCTGCATTAGGTATAAGAATACAAAATTCTTGGCAACTTAAGCGTGCAATTTGAACATCGGCATTACAGGTCTCTTTCATGCATTTTGCCAGCATCATAATGGCTTTATCACCCACATCGAGTCCGTATCGATCGTTAATGTCGCGAAGATTATCGATATCAATGAGTAGCATCGATATATCACGACGATAGCGTTTGCAACGAGATGACTCATTAAGATAAAGAGGGATGAAGCCTTCACGGCTTAGAAGCCCAGTTAAGTAGTCATGCGTTGTGGTACGTTTAACTTGCATAATGGCATCATAGCGATGGCGAGAAAGTAAAAATGCCATCACAAAAATTATTGAATAAGCACTGATGTTTTGTAATGCCGATGATATTTGTAAGTGTTTATTGGAAATTTCAGAAATACTCAGAACGATATAGATAAAACCAAATAGAGTGCTATACCATGCTGCTGTTTTTATCCTTAAAGCGAAAAAACACAACAGAGGAATGGTTAATCCAATTGTGTTACTGATGTGGCGTGCACCTTCAAAATAAAACCCACTAGCACAGACTAAGGTTGTCGCAATCAAGAATATCCAGAATAAGACTTTCGCTGAAAAAATAGAGCGGTTGAGGAGAGCAAGGCTATAACAAAGGAACATGCCAACGATACCGACAAGCGTGAAATAAAACTCAGCATCAGAAACGAAATAAGTAAATGCGATGACACCACAAATAGCGCCAGAAAAAGGGAAAAGTAATGCGAGCTGTTTTTTAAGTGTTTTTTCGCTAAGTTCGATATAAGCAAAATTGGTGGGGTGGAGTTGATTGCTTTTGATTAATGTCGTCATAAGTTGGAAACGCCTTCGCACAGAATGAAAGAATACAGCATGTTGTGCACTGTGCGAGAATAGCAGCGTTTTACTCTATGTCTAATTTTTTTTGAAATTTAATGTAACGAGTTTTATCAAGAACAATAAAGAATAGAAACGATGATTTATTTTGTCTAACGTGTTAATAACGTTAGAAGCCAGTGATAATGAGGGAAGAATGTATCTTCCCTCTTATTTACTACTGCTCACTGATTTATTGTTGTAAAAAGTTATTAATCAGTTCAGATGTGAGGTGGGGTTGCTCATTAGTCACACCGTGTGCAGTATTTGGGATAACCACGATGGGTGCTTGAGTATATTTGCTGAGTTTGATGCCATTAGATAATGGAAATATCTTATCTTTTTCACCCCAAATGAGCATGAGTTTCGGCAAATGAGTAGGATCGAATTGCTGAATACGATCACGATCTAATGGCAGTGTTTGGATCAAACTGGTACGTTCTGGCTTCCATTGTGAAAAATAGCCTTGATAGATTTGCTCTGCAACAAAATCCGGCATTGGTTTTTTTTTCACAAAAACATTGTCGTATAAACGGCGAATACCGTCAGCACCATTCGGCACAAATAACGCTTCTGGTGTATTCACATTGGCACGTTTAACCAAATCAGCTAAGTCGTTATCGCTAAAAAGCGGGCCTGGGCTAGCAATGATAATGGCTTTATTGATCCTCTCTGGTGTCGTCATCATATCGTAAGTAATAAAACCGCCGTAAGAGATACCAGCAACATTGATTTTTTGTAGTTTTAAGTGATCAACAAGTTGCCATATTGCTTGAGTTTGGGTCGCTAAACGTGCTTCTGCTTTACTTTTTGATTCACCAAACCACAATAAATCAGGCGCGATAACACGATAATGTTTGCTTAACTCAAGCATTTCAGCTTTCCATGTTGCCGCAGCTGTTCCGCCAAAACCGTGCAATAATAATAAAGGTTCACCTTGTCCACCTTCCCAGTAAGTCAGCGTTCCGCCTTCTTTTAATGCAAGGGAATGTTTAGTAAAACCATCATCATGTAGTACGGTTTGATCATGATCGGTTTTCCATTGAACCACTTCACAGCCATTGAGAAGAGGTAGCAAGCTGCATACCATCATAGTTATAGGAAATAAACGTTTCATAGTGACTCAATAGTTAAAAAAGCACTGCATAATAATACGGTGTTTTATAATAAGGGTGCAAGTCATTAAAACTGGAGATATTGTTTGTAATTGTAAACATAGATAATAAAGATTAAGTGCGTTCGATGGCAATATTAAGCATAACTGACTTGAAACTATGGTGATGAATCACGATAATTATCGTCAACTGATTGATTATCCATTTAATATGACGGCTTAATATAGCTTTGTATGAATGTGATAGCCTCTATTTTAAGGATTAGGAGACACTATGCGTGTTTTAGTTACTGGTGGCATGGGATATATCGGCAGCCATACTTGTGTACAAATGATTGAAGCAGGTATGACACCAATTATTGTCGATAATTTGTATAACAGTAAAGAAACAGTATTGGGTCGTATTGAAAACCTAACTGGCGTTAAACCTACTTTTTATCAAGGGGATATTCGCGATCGTGCTTTTTTAGATAAAGTTTTCGCTGAAAATGAAATTGATGCTGTTATCCATTTTGCGGGTTTAAAAGCAGTGGGTGAGTCAGTAGAGAAGCCTCTTGAATACTACGATAATAATGTTCATGGCACATTAGTGCTTGTTGAAGCTATGCGTGCGGCTGGTGTGAATGCATTGATCTTTAGTTCATCAGCAACGGTTTATGGCGATCCCGCTTCTGTACCAATTACAGAAGACTTTCCAACCAGTGCGACCAACCCTTATGGCCGTAGTAAGTTAATGGTTGAAGAGTGTTTGGCCGATATTCAACACGCTCATCCAGAAATGAGCATTACGTTACTGCGTTACTTTAATCCTGTTGGTTCGCACAAATCAGGCACTATGGGTGAAGATCCACAAGGTATCCCGAATAACTTGATGCCATTTATTTCTCAAGTTGCAGTTGGCCGCCGTGAATTCCTATCTGTGTTTGGCAATGACTATCCAACGATTGATGGCACTGGCGTTCGTGATTACATTCATGTCGTTGATCTTGCTGATGGTCACTTAGCAGCACTGAACCATAAAGGCTCTGAAGCAGGTTTACACATTTATAACCTAGGTACAGGTAAAGGTAACAGCGTACTGCAAATGGTTGATGCATTCTCTAATGCTTCAGGTGTGGAAGTGGCTTACCGCATTGCACCGCGTCGTCCTGGTGATATTGCTGAATGTTGGGCCGATCCTGCAAAAGCAAAAGCAGAGTTACATTGGGAAGCGAAATTAACCTTAGATGATATGACACAAGATACTTGGCGCTGGCAGTCGACTAACCCAAATGGTTATCCAGACTCTGAATAATTAGCGTTAGCACTGAATTACGAATAATCAAAAGGCGCTCACTTTATATTGAAGTGAGCGCCTTTTTGATATGAGCATTTAACAGCAGATGTTTTAACCTTCGGTTTGCTTATAGGTTTTAAAAATAAAGAATAAGATCAAACTAAACACGGCACCTAAGGTGTCAGCTAACATATCTTTCTGAGCATCCCAAATATCTCCTTGAGAGCCTAAGAATTCAATGCCTGCTTCACCACCAGCACTTGCAGCGTACCACCATTCAATGATCTCATAACCAGCAGCAATCGCCATGACAGCAAATAAACCAAATAAACCGGCAATAAGCGGCTTACAATGGTCTTTTCTCACTAAATATTCAGCAATAGGGAAAGCATAAAAGCCAATTGAAAAGTGGGCAAGACGATCAAAATTATTACGTCGGGAACCAATTAAATCATTAAACCAATCAAATGGGACATTCGCAAAGGTATAGTGAGCGCCGATATTGTGTAGTACTAACCATACTGCCATTAAAGCGTAAGCAAGGTTACTAAAACGATAGTAACGGAAAGTGAAAATGAGTATTCCAAAAATAATAATCAGCGGAATGGCTTCTGCTATCCATACTTCTCTAAAAGCAGGGTTTATTCCTAAAATGATGAAAAAGAGGGTATAGGAAACGGCTAACCATAATGGGAATTTATTTTCTGACATCATACATCCTTATTGAATAAATCTTCGCTAGATTAGACTAAATGCTCATTGCTTTCCAATTCGCTTTTATCTGCCGCTTTATGAGAAAATGAAAAAGGTAAATATGCTTTCTTAATCAGAACTTGTGTTATAATCAACGGCTAATGTTTTTCACGTTATTGTGATATTCATCATAGTTAACTGTAAACTCTATCCAAAGAGTTGTTTTTACCGGAGCGTCATTTTGCATTTTAAAGATCTTGGATTAGACCCACGCCTACTGAAAAAAATCAATCATTTGGCGTTTGATCGAGCAACCGAAATTCAGCAAACAGCTATTCCTGTTGCTATCGCAGGCAAAGATATCTTAGCCTCATCGAAAACGGGTTCCGGTAAAACATTGGCGTTTTTGCTTCCTGCAATGCAACGTATGTATCGTAGTAAGCCGTTTACACGCCGTGATCCTCGAGTATTGATCCTGACACCAACGCGTGAATTGGCTAAACAGGTTTTTGCGCAATTACGTACATTAAATGCAGGTACACCTTATGACGGTACCTTGATTGTTGGTGGTGAAAACTTTAATGATCAAGTTAAAGCACTTCGTAATGACCCTATGTTTGTTGTTGCAACACCGGGTCGTTTAGCTGATCACCTAGAGCACCGTAGTACGCACCTTGACGGTTTAGAAATGCTAATCCTTGATGAAGCAGACCGTATGCTTGATTTAGGTTTTGAAGCACAACTTCGTCGTATTAACGAAGCGGCTAACCACCGTCGTCGTCAAACCTTAATGTTCTCTGCAACGTTAGACCATTCAGATGTCGTAGAAATTGCATCTGAAATGCTTGATAACCCCAAGCGTATTTCGATTGGCCACTCAGCAGAAGAGCATAAAGATATTACACAACGCTTTATTCTTTGTGATCACTTAGATCATAAACAAGCGTTACTGGATAAAATCTTAGAAACCCAAGATTACAAACAAGTTATCATCTTTACTGCAACCCGTGCTGATACTGATCGTTTAACCGCTGAACTAAACGAGCGCAAGCTAAAAGCCGTTGCATTAAGTGGCAGCTTAAACCAGAACCAACGTAATAGCATCATGAGCCAATTTGAGCGCACATGTCATAAGATCCTTGTTACAACGGATATTGCTTCTCGTGGTTTAGATATTGATAACGTATCACTGGTCATTAACTTCGATATGCCTAAACACGCGGAAGAATATGTACACCGTGTAGGTCGTACAGGTCGTGCGGGTAACAAAGGTGATGCTGTATCACTGGTTGGCCCTAAAGACTGGAAGAGCTTTAAAAACGTTGAAGCATTCTTAAAGCAGAAGATTGAATTTACCACTATCGAAGGGTTAGAAGGTAAGTTTAAAGGGTTGAAACCTGCGCCTAAGAAGAAGTTTATTAAGAAGAAACCAACAGGCGATAAAGTGGTTGCTCAGAAGCAGCAAGCTCCACGTGCTAAGAAGAAAGTGGATAAACGTTTTTACGAAAACCAAGCGGTGGGTAACGACGTATTTATGCCGAAGAAAAAGCGCAATACAGACGTGAGTAAAGATGGCGAATAAGCTCTCTATTTAATCACTGCAAAAAAGCCAGAGTATGACTCTGGTTTTTTATTTATGTTAAAAAATATAGACGATAAAAAACCAGCCTAAGTGCTGGTTTTTTATTGCGTAATCAAAGGTTGATTAACGTAGTTGGTATACCTGACCTTCTTTGTCAGCTTTCACCTTGGCAAAGCTTAATGGGAATGGTCCTTGTGCTTGAACAGATGCAGGTAGACTGTGAATAGCTTGGCGAGCTTCATCTTTTGTTGCAAAGTTACCATAAATGACAGCGTACCAGTTACGGCCGTCGACATGTTTCCAGTTAACCCAGATTGGCTCATTACCTGTAATTGGCTGTAGGTAACCACGTAAATTACGCTCTTCACTTAGTGCTAAGATTTGTACTGTGTAACGAGAAGGAGAAATATCACCAAATGCTTGGTCGTTAGTCATTGATGTCTCATCTTCAAGGTGCGCATTATTGTTGTTGATATAATCGCTATCAATCACTGGCGGTGGCGTTACTGTTGTTTCAGGAACGACTGTATGAGTTGGTTTTTCACACTGAAAATTAGCACCATCAATTTTTGATGGCATAAGGTAACCTGAATCGCATGGGCTGTCAGAAGATGCACAACCAGATAAAGCTAATAGGCCTAAAAGAGTAACTGCCTTACGAGTCAGCAACGTCATATGTGTCTCCATAATCTTTGAGAGTAGATACTATATCGACGAAAGCCTAGAAATAGGCGTCAATATTCAGTATCGGATTTTATTTAATTCATTGTATCCAATAAAGGTATATTCTCCGCATTAAAATAGTATAAAAAACGCTGTTTGATGATTTTTCATTCGATTAAAATACTGATTTACTAGTTTTTAATATGTTTCATGAATAATGGATTTTTGCAGTAAGAGAAAAAACAATAAAAAAAGTGACCTTACAGTACCAATTGTATTAAACTGTATAAATGTACAGTATTATTTTTGGTCTGTTTAATGACAGCATATCCGTATTTTATTGAATCAGTGATGTGTGGTTTTCCATCTCCCGCTGATGGACATCAAGAGAGTTTAGATCTTGATGAGTATTTGATCCGCCATCCTAATGCGACTTTCTTTTTGCGTGCATCCGGTGAGTCCATGATTGGCGCTGGAATTTTTGATGGTGATTTGCTGGTGGTTGATCGGGCTGAAAAGGTGATCCCTGGGCGAATAGTTATTGCACGCATATATGATGAATTTACCTGTAAACGTTTAATTCGTTTAAATGATGCTTGGTGGTTAAAAGCAGAAAATCCAGCCATGAAATCATTTCCTCTACCTCAAGATGCTGAAATTTTTGGTGTCGTGACCCGTAATATTCACAATTTACTTTAATGCTGTATTTGAAATGACAATATCTGAAATTATTACAGGTAAACACGATCAAGTGTGGGCATTGGTAGACGCCAAGAGTTTCTATTGTTCTTGTGAACAGTTGTTTGATCCAACGTTAGTGAATAAGCCCTTAGTGGTACTTTCAAATAACGATGGTTGTTGTGTCGCTCTTTCTGATCAAGCGAAAGCACTGGGCATTCAACGTGGTGCGCCATGGTTTAAAGTTGAACGAGATGTCCGTATGAAAGGCGTTCAGGTACGTAGTTCAAATTACAACTTATATGCCGATATGAGTCGTCGTTTTATTGAAGAGCTCTCTAAATTTTCTCCGTGTGTTGAACAATATTCAATAGATGAAGCCTTTGTTCGTCTTGATGGTTTTAAGTTAGAACAATTGCAAGATTATGGTCGCGAAATTAAAGACACTATTTATAAAAATATTGGATTACCTGTTCGTGTAGGGATTGGTGCTACAGCAACCTTGGCTAAATTGGGCAATCATGCAGCCAAAGTGTATGAGCGACAGGTGAATGGTGTCATTCAAATTGACAGTGATTATAAAAGAGAATGGTTATTAGCCCGTACAGATATTCAAAATATTTGGGGAATAGGGGCAAAAACGGCAACGAAGTTACGTACATTAGGTATTGATAATGCATTACAACTATCTCAAAAGAGCGCGCCAGAAATGCGGCGAGTATGGAATGTCGTTCTTGCACGAACAATAATGGAATTGCAAGGTGTCGCGTGCATTGCGCCTGGGGATATTGATGAAACCCGAAAACAAATTTTATCGAGTCGAAGTTTTGGGCAAGGCATTACCGAGTTTGAAGAGTTAAAATCTGCTTTGGCTTTTCATTGTCAACGAGCGGGAGAAAAACTACGAAAACAAAGAAGCCAAGCCAATATTGTTGGTGTGTTCTTACGTACTAATCGCTATAAACAACTCCCACAGCGAAACCGTAGTAGCGCAGTGGCACTTATGTGCCCAAGCCAAGATAACTATAAGTTTATTGAATCCGCAATACAGCAGCTAAAACAGCTCTATAAAGAAGGCTATGAGTATCAAAAAGTTGGTGTGATATTAGATGAACTGACGCCAGCTGAAAACAATAGTTTTCAATTAGATATGTTTGATACCAGTGCTTATGATGAAGCTAAACGTCGAGATTTAATGGCAATCACCGATATGATGAATGCGAAGTTTAAAAATGGAATTAAACCCGCCTCTGTTATTGCAACTTCCAACTGGCATATGAAGCAAGCACATCGTTCTAACCGTTGGACTACACGACTTGATGAATTACCGATTGCGAAATGTTAAACCTCTGTCGCGGCGAATAGTTTTAAGTTGACAAAAGCCTGACCTAAATGAAGATAAGTTGTCACATAACTCGCATAATCTCGCGTTTTTACACGAATATTAAGGTTTTATATGCGTTATCTTGCTTTGTGTTGTGCTCTGGGCGTTATCGGGATCACAGCTTGTCATTCAGATGATAAACCCGTTCCCGTTACTGAGTATCAATTTGGTACAAAAACAACTTATGCGCCACAGCAGAAACGCGGTAGTTACCAACAAGCACCGCAAGGTTATGAGTTAGTTTATTCTGAGTTGGTCTCTCGTCATGGCTCCCGTGCACTTTCCAGTTTTAAATATGACGATATTTCAATGCAAATTTGGCGTGAGGCACAAAAGCAAGGTGCGCTTACTCCATTAGGTGAAAAGCTCGGTGCTGAAATCGAACGTATGACTGCAGCTAACGAAGCGTTAGGTTACGGTAATTTATCCGGTTTAGGTCATGATGAATTGTTGGCGATTGGTAAGCGTGCAGCACAGCGCAATCATTCTTTGGTTGATCAAGCAATAGAAAATCAACGTCATGTTGTGGTGGAATATTCAGGTAAAGATCGCGCACTGGCAAGTGCCAATGCTTTTACTGAAGGTTTGACAGAAAATAACCAAGATCTCGCCGATTTACTGTTAGAACCAAAAGTTAACAAAGCGCAGTTGTATTTCCATAAAGAAAACAAAGAATACAATGACTATGTTGATCACGACGCTGCATTAAGAGCGGCTATTGATCGTTTATTCGATAGCGAGAAATCTCATCAAGTAGCACAAGCAGTATTAGAAAGTCTCTATAGTCCGGAGTTTGTACAACAAATAGTAAATGGTGAACTGAAGTTTTATTCAACAGAAGAGCCTGATGAGTTATTGGCAGAAAATGAAGTCGATGCAGTAATACATTTGTTTAACCTCTACTTAATTGCGCCAGGTATGGCACAAGAAGCAGGTGAAGAGCCTTGGCACTTTGAGCAATTCTTTACTCCAGAAGAAACTCAATGGTTAAGCTATGTATTAGATGGTGAAGATTTTTATGAAAAAGGCCCAAGCTTTAACAATACTGATATTACTTACAAGATGGCATCGGTATTGGTTGATGACTTTTTCAATGAAATCGAAAAAATTAAACAAGGTAATGAGCAGGCGGCACTAAAGGTACGTTTTGCCCATGCTGAAACTATTATGCCTTTTGCTGCCAATATGCAATTGAAAGGTAGTGAAGAGGGTGTTGATCCTCAAACGACCTTTAGCTACGACAACAATGATTGGCACGGTAAATGGGTAGCACCTTATAGCAGTAATATTCAGTGGGATGTGTATCGTGGTGAAGCTGATGATTTGCTTGTGAAAATGCTTTATAACGAGAAAGAAATTGGCTTTAAATCATCATGTCACCCTATTGAGGCTGGGAGCTATTTCTATCGCTTTAGTGAATTAAAGCGTTGCTATAAGCAATAATCGCTAACCGAGTTGATGCTCTATCTGTATCGTAAGAGCCAAATAGTATGTTCGCTTTTTAATACTCACATTTAATAACGAGTATTTGATAGACTATTTTACTCTATCAAATACTCAATCGATATTTTTCAACCTTCATCACTCTATTACTATTAATCAGCAGATAGGAGTGAAGTATGAAAAAATGGTTAGATAAAAATAATGATAAAAAGCTTAGAATTACAGCGGCATTGATTGCGATTGGGCTAATAGTTGCTTCGCTAATGACATCAGGATTAATCAGTGCAATTTGCGATTTAATCGCCTTTGTTATTCTTATTACAGTGGTATGGCTTAAAGTTGATGAGAGTAAACATCACGCAATTCAAACTGTATCTAGATCCGATAGGGTTGAAATTGAACCATAATACTGTGAGTTCGTAATGTTGATTTATTGATAACTTCTATTTAGTTTTTTAATAGGGGATTTACATTTTAGAAGAGTAAATGGTCTTATTTCAATCATTACAAAACTAGAAAGTGATGATTAATTATTCGATATATTTCTATTAAACTGCTTATATACCTATTTTTCAGCAATTTACCTTCACTTTTTGCTATTTAGTCCCTCCATTTGCTATGGTTTCAGAAGTTGTACTGTTTACCTATGTAAAAGGAATACTTATGCGCTTGCTTATAGGGCTATTAGTTTCTCTACTTCTCTGTTTTTCTGTACAGGCAAGTGAAAAAAAATACTCAGAAACGGACATGTTAGAAAAGCCGTTCATGGAACGTTATATTCTTGATGAATTGAAAGATTTACGTGAATCACAGCAAGATCTTGAACGTCGAATGGTGATAGAAATTACCGATCGCGAATTATCAGTTGCCGATAAGTCATTAAATTATGCGAATGTCACCGTCACTTACTTTTTCTACATTATTGCGGGTGTCGCATCTCTTATCGCTTTTGTTGGATGGCAGTCTCTTCGTGAGTTCAAAAGTAACACCACTGAAATGGCGGATAAACGATTAGAGAAGATTGCCCAAGAATATGAGAAGAAGTTCTTGGCGCTTGAACGAGATTTAAAACGTAAAACACGCATTATTAGTGAAAATAATAAAGAAATTGAGAAAATTAACGAAATTCATAACCTTTGGTTACGTGCGCAAAGTTCTCAAACACCAGAACAACGTATTGGCGTGTATGACGAAATTTTACTTATTCGCCCCGGTGATCTTGAAGCGTTAACCTATAAAGCAGATGCGGCAATGGAAATTAAGGAATACCATTGGGCGCTGAGCTTATGTAATCGAGTGTTGGAGGTGGATGACACCAATGGTCCAGCACTTTATCAGCGTGCTTGTGCTTATTCTCGATTAGGGATTGAAGAGCAAGCGATTGAAGATCTAGAGCGTGCGATTATTGCAAGCCCATCTATTCGTGATTTAATTGCGGATGAGCCTGATCTTGATATTCTTCATGGTAATGGCCGTTTTGACTTGTTGTTATATTCACCTGAATAAACAAAATTGTATTTATCCTTTTTAATTAAGATCTCTATCACGAAGCGGCAAAATGATAGCCGCTTTTTTATTTATCCGTGTTTCTTGTTATATAAAATAGCTGCGCCATCAGATACTTTATTTATTATATTGAAATGTCTATTGGTATTAGAGGCAAGGATGAGCAGCAAACTATCAGATTTCTCCGTACATTTACCCATCAACCCAGAACTTGTCCAATTTCAGCAAAGTGTTAAAGAAAAGCTGTATGACTTTAACCATGCTCGACCATCAGAAGACGAAAAATATCATCGCATCCTGTCTGAGTTATTGGGTTCGGTAAATGGCGTTACTATTCTTCCGCCATTTTATTGTGATATGGGAAAGAATATACATTTCAAACGTGGTGGTTTTCTTAATGCAGGCGTTAAAATTTTAGATATTGCTCCAGTGATGCTTGGAGAGTTCGTTCAAATTGGACCAAATGTGGTTATTAGTACAGCAGGTCATCCATTAGATATTGCTGAAAGAGTCTTACCTATTGCCGCTGCTAATCCTATCACTATTGGTGATAATGTATGGATAGGAGCCGGAGCCATAATATTAGACGGGGTTACTATTGGTGATAGAAGTGTCATTGGCGCAGGTAGTATTGTAACGAAAGATATTCCTGCAGACTCTGTTGCTGTAGGTAATCCCTGTCGAGTAGTAAAAAAAATCGAGCATAGTGCTATACCATCAGAAGCAGAATTAGAAGAGATGTGGCGTCAAATTATGGAAATGTAATACTCAAGGCTGCTAACCAGCGTATAAAAACAAAGAGCCAGACATATAGTCTGGCTCTTTGTTTAGACAATAGCGAAAAGTTAAGGGATAAACATTTCGATATAGATTAATGAGGATATACCAATAGCAAGCCAGAGTAGCACACCTAATAACATTGGTTTTGGACCCGCATTTCTCAGCTTATTAACAGTGATCCCAGAGCCGATTAAGAATAGACACACCACCAGCAAACGTTTAGAAGCTGTAAATATCATATCGTAAACAGATTGAAATTGCGGTAAAAAGTGCGCAATTAAAATAGCAACACAATATAAAACGATAAAGTAAGGTACCGCGATTTTCTTGCTGTTCCCTTTAAAAATTAAAGCACTGATAAAAGCGACAGGGATGATCCATAATGCACGCGCTAACTTTAACGTTGTTGCTGTTTTTAAGGCTTCATCCCCGTAAGAACCAGCTGCACCGACAACAGATGAAGTGTCGTGAATGGCAATCGCTGCCCATGTTCCGAAAGCGTGCTGGCTCATGTCCAATAAATGACCAATAGCCGGGAATACAAACAGTGCGACAGCGTTTAAGACAAATACCGTTGCTAAGGCAAGTGATGTTTGCTCATCTTTTGCATTAATAGCAGGGGAAACCGCTGCAATAGCGCTACCACCACAAATTGCAGTACCAGAGGCAATTAAATGACCGGTTTTCTTATCTAGTGATAAAAAGTGAGTAGCAATCCAGCCTAGAAGTAGCGTAAAGAAAATAGAGCAAATGATTAAGCCTAATCCAGCTTTACTGGCTTCAATTGCCTCATTTAAATGGATACCAAAGCCCAAACCTATAATGGAATAAGATAAAAGTTTTTTGGTTAGGGCAGCGATATTAAATTGTGAAGGGACTAAACCAAAACTGGCAAGTAGAAAACCAAGAATTAAAGCGATTGGCGAACTGATAATAGGCAGTAAACATAATAATGCAGTACAAATAAAAATCGCGTCCATTGGTCGTAGACGTTTGAGGTTATCAATGATGGGCATAGTAATAGCGATAAAAATATAATTATAATTAAGAATATTATACGCTGAATACTGAACAGTTTAGAGTTAAATAGACTGAGTATGGGGTTAAGAAAAACTTAACATAAGTAAGGGTTTATTTTTTAACCCAATCCCCCGTTTTAGTTTGAAAATACTGTCCCGGTAAAGTTTTCTTTACCGCTTTTTCTTGTGCCATGCTAGTCACATCATCTAATGATAGATTATTTTTTTTGCTGATATGCAAGTAGCCTTGTTGGCGTTTGTTATTCACGGAATTAATTAACGCACGTAAAGACGGTGAAGGAGTAGGTTGTACACTGGCCACATACCCATTATTTGCCTCACCAATCAGTCCGTGCTGTTTAGCTTGTTGTAACGTTAATGCATGAGCCACTGACGACAATAGCATTAGCCCAGTCAGTACATTTAGAGCGAATTTAAAATACATCTTTGTCATTGAATAGCTCATTAATTTCACGATCGGCTTTCACATTGATTTCATGCTTAATATTGATGTTAAGGTTAATAACGATCGGCTTTTCTGAAAGTGCAACCTCAACCTTTGGTGTACAGCCACTGATTACAATAATACTCGAAAGGCCTAATAGCAGAAAAGCGGCTTTTACTGCTGAAAAATGACCATCAGAGCGACTCTTATTGTCTTGATTTTGGCAATGTTTGTTATAGGTAATCATATCTGGTAGTTGTCTTCTTATTCTTGAATGCCAAGTTGTTGTTTGATTTGAGCGACTAAATGTGATGAATAAATCAAATCTTTTGAGCGCAATAATTTAGGGATATTGTCATTTAAATTAATGTTTAAGTGGATCGGACGTCCGTTCTGGAAGTCTGGGCTTTGACCTTTGATTTCTGTTATTAATGAAAGGTCGCCATTTTTAGCGTAATCAAAGGTAAGAGCAATACTATTATAATGGTAATTTTCTAAAACCTTTACAATATTGAGCGGACTTGACGCGCCCGCCTCTTTAATTTTTTTATCAAGGCTTGAGCCTTCAATGTAGCGTAATACGCCGCCGGGTGTACGGGTATCGAGCGAAGCGTTACGTATCACAATACTGCCATTATCAAGTGCAATAGGAATAATACCATCCACTTTTCCTGTTAGTTCAATATTGTCTTGATCCGCAATCGCCATGACACGTTTTAAATCAATCCCCGTTACTTTTAAAGGAACTTCTTTAATATTACTCAGGCTAGTGATAGTGAGTGGTGTAATAGTGACATTTCCCCCGTAAAGCTCAGTTGAACCGTGTGCAATATGGTAATACTGTTTTGCGGTATCAAAATCAGCAACAAAACGAGGGTTTGACATCGGAATACCCAGATCAAGATAATCGGCTGAGATTTCCAGCGGTGATTGTGTTTTCACATTAGAATCAATCAGCGTTAATTCTACATTGCTATCAACGTTACCAAAGCGATAACTTTCATACGCACCTGTAATGCCTTTACTTGATAGTTCAATTGAGCCTGTAATTTGTGCATCTTTATTTATATGAATATCGGCACTCGTGGTTAATTGACCATGGGTAATATTTAAATCAATCGGCAATATAGGAATGTAATAGCTTTTGAGATCTTGCTCTGGTGTAAAATCAAATGTGTGACGCTGTAATTTTATGTGAGAGTTCCCAGTGTCAAAGTTAGCGTGTAAATCAATATCTGCAAATAAAGCCTTTCTGCTGTTTTTAAATTGATTGTTGAGGGTTAACTCATTGCCTAATAACTGTACGTGGCCATCACTGTAAATTTTACCCAGTTTTAATTGATTACGTTGAACATTAAATACAATACCGTAATCAGACCTAATGATCAGTGGCTTAAGAATAACGTCACTATCTGTATTGTGGTTTATATTACCTGATGTATCGATGATAGACGCGGTTAAAAAAGCTTCTGGATTATCAATTTCGTTACGTAATGGCGCAGTGAAATGTGTTGCTCCCGCACAAACATTCAATTGTGGTAGAGCCGTCGCTGAGTAGACGTTATCTTTAATTAACGCTTCAACACTGTATGCGTGACTATGCTTATACGGTGGAGTAGGAATACTTCGCATGACAGGATTACACACTTTAGATGACGGATCTTTATTTGTACTATCCGTATTAGGCTTCACGTTTTCTAATGACGTGTCATCGTCTAATTTCAAATCTTGGCTAAGATAAAAATTATTAACTTTGATCCCTAGATCTGCGCGATAGCGACTTAATGATGGATGCCTGTTTTCATCTGAATGAGCTCCTTCTTGGCGGTTTACTACAAATTCAGAATTCAGTGATGCCTTTGTTTCTGCTGGTTGGTAAATGGTAAATGTACCAATAGTACCTTGTTTATTTTGTGTATAGAGTCCGACTAATGAATCTAACTGGAAGTTAACATTCTTACTTTGGCTCTTTTGAAAGCCAGGAATACTTTGAACATCAACATTATCCATTGAAATATTATTCTTAGCCATTTTTGCGACTAAGAGGTTGTTAGCCCATGTTGCTACCATGTTGGTGCGAAAATTGAAGTTTTTAATCAAACTATTAGGCATGGGATAAATCTTATCGGCTTTAGCTTCAATCTCTGCATTAATATGACATTGCAAATTAGGGTAAAGACAGCTGAGATCTTTAAAATTTAGTTTGATAGCCGATTGTGTTTTTTTATTAACAAAACTAATTTTTTTACTGTCATCTTTCAAATTGACACGTAGTAGCTTGTCGTAGAAATTCACGTTAAATTCGATTTTGCCATCACTGATCATTTTAACATCAGCAAGTTGTTTGTTTTTACGTTGTTCTGCGTGCTCACCATTAAATTTTTTGAATAAGCCTGCTGGGAGAGCGTACTTGTTTAAGGCGATCTCAAAAGATTCAGGTAATTCAAATCCTACATCATAATAAGCGGTAGCAAGTTTGTTGTTAAGCAGCATGCTTTTATTCTTAGGCGCATCAATAGGAGCTGATGTTTGTTTAGCCCAAAAGCGCAGTGGGCCATTGATCTTTGCGTTAGGCAGTTCAGTTAGGCCTAGACGATCTGTAAATTCTTTGGTGTCTTTGAAGTTAGCATTACAATTGAAGTAAGTAGGTAATGGCTGTTTAAAGAGGATTTTAGATTCACAGTAAAGGTTGTTACCGTCACTGCGTGTTAGGTGGGTATTAACCCATGCATCAATTTTAGTTAAGTGACGAACTGTCACATCAAGATCGTAGGGATTAGGCGCAAGTGCTTTACCACGAACAATAAATTTCGCTTTTGTTCGCGCTTCTTCTGTGACGTTAAGATCTTTTGCTTGTTGTTTCGCTTGATCTATTGCCTTTTTTCTATCAATTTGTTTCTGTGTCGCCAGTTTTTTAGCTGTTTTCTTTTTATGCTTTTTTTGTTCAGTCTTACCTTCTGTATTTGCGAGTGGTGTTTCTAAAACCACCTTCGCATCTAAAATTAAATCACCGTAAGTAAAAGATTTCACTTTAAATTTGTGCATCGGCAATTGCGCAAGGTTGGCAATGGTTTGTCCTAAGTGGTAGCCCTTATTATTAATATCGGCACGCTCAACAAATTGCGGCAAATATTTAGGTTCTTCAATATGAAATTTATCAGTGGTTAACACCATAGAGTCTATTGGATCATGGAAATCAATCGCGAAAGCCATTTTCGTGATGATTTGCTTTTCTAAAATTGAATATAAGGTTTCCCACTCTGGAACCAAAGAGCCAATATTAATTTTGAGTGGAGTTGAATCCTTCTTCCAAGCAATAGAAAAATCACCATCGTTAAAAGGTAAACGATAATGAGGAGAGGGATTATAGTCAGGGAAAAACAGGGTTATCACACCGTGCTTTACTGTGCCAGATAATGCAATATCAGGATCACTATTAAAATCTACGTTAACATCTTCTAGTATCTGGATAGCGTTAGGCCACCCACTTACACTGTTAGTATGCAGCGCTGATGCTGTTACTTTTCGCGCATGGGCTGAAAAAAGAAAAGGTGTCTTAAAATGCGTAAACTTAAAATCAGCATCCCAAAAGTGAATGTAGTTAAGTTGTACATTGTTCTCTTTAAGCATTGATTTTGCTGCAGGAGGAAGTACCAGTTTCGTTTTTGTTGCCACTATATGATACGACACTTCTCCACTGGTTTTATCGAGACGTCGTTGAAGAGATAAATTGTTAAACTCTAATTTTGTATCATTAATACTGACAGAGATTTTCTTGGCAGAAAGACCATGTTTGAAATGTAACCCTGAAACGCTGTTAAGGTGGATCCCTTTACTGTTCAGCCAGATAGAAAGTACGACAGGCGGAAGCGTTGTGAAAAGTAAAATCGTCCAAAATAGAAAGCGACGGAATCGCTTAGGCTGCGAAACCGCATTAGTATGATCATTCTTACTTATATCTGAGTTTGTTTCTGCTTTATTATCTTTTTGACTGCCATTCGACATAGAATACAAACTCATCCGTAAAAGTGTAACAACACAATGTAAATCGTTATCATGTTATTGATATTAAAGATTATAGCCCTATAGTAAAGTGATTGTTTTTTGCTTTGTCATATTTGGGTTATTTATAGCTTTAAATATTGATTTGCAATGAATATATCATTCATATCAGCTTGCTTATCGTTATTCGGCAAGATAATGCAACCAGCCTTGATTAATGACAGAAAAATATTCAGGACAACGCTCTTTTTGCTGTTGGCGTTCAGAGACGGGTAACTCATCGAATATACGTTGATAACGGTTAGGGTTACTACCATACACTAAACATAAAATATTATAGTAACGCTGCAAGTCTAAACTGTGCTCGCTGACAAAATCCGCGTCATCAAAACTGTCTATATCCAGATCTTCTAACGCAAATAAATCGGCGGAGTTCATCGCTATTTCATCTCCTCTTGCGATATCGTTAAGTAATAGGATAGTCGCAAAGTTATCAATGGAATCTTCCTCTTTGCCTAAAATGGGTATTGCTCTATCAAGAATATAAGCATGACCAATTTCATGTAGTAGGGTATGTAATAATGCATCTTCTGTTGCTTGATTTAACTCTCGTTGATTGTTGATCAAGCCTTTATTTTTAAAACGTTTACGGACTTCAATGACAAATTGATAGGGAATGTGGATCGAATTTTTCTCAGGATCGAACAGTGGGCCATCTTTAGAACCGAACACAACCTGTAAACTGGGTGAGAAAATAAAACGACGTTGGCTAAGTTGTTTGATGGTGTCGAGTACAGGAGATTGTTCTATAAATTGTTCAATTTGTTGCTGTCCGGCTGCTGGTGGTAAAAAGCGATAAGTGATAGTTGGAGCAGGTTCAAGTGCTAATCCGTACTGATCATCAAGAGGAATGTTGGTACCAATATTTTTGGTCGTTCCTGCGTAAGTAAAATGCGATAGAAACAAAAAGCTCATGATAGTGGTGAGTAAATATAAATAATGACGTGTTTTATATCCCTCAGTGTTTAGATAGTTATACACAGTAACACCTCACATAATTCGGATAACTGTCTTTAAAGTGAAAATTATAGTGTATAAGGCATTTTTGTTAGCTAAATATGCTACGGCTTTAAAGATAATTTTATCAATACGTTTGATATTCTCAGTTTTAAAACAAATTACTGTAGTTTATAAATTTAAGTGCAATTAATTGCTTATTCTATATAAGGCTACAAGCTATGGACATTTTGGGTTAACTGAAGTGATCGCCGTCATATCTGCCGTTATTACTCAATAATAAAAGGCTAATACATTATGAATATCTCCAATATTTCAATAAGAAATAAGCTACTAATAAGTAATGGCTTCGTTATTTTTTTACTTGGCGTTTTATTTACCATTGTATGGAATGCAATTAATACAATGGAGCAAACATCCAAAAAAGTAGAACACACATATAAAGTTATCGATCATGCGAATGGGCTTGTTAGTGCGATGATTGATCAAGAAACAGGACTGCGCGGTTTTGCTATTGGTGGACAAACTGAATATTTAGAACCTTATGTGAGTGGTAAAGATAGGTTCAAAAAAGATCTTAATATTGTTAAACAATTGACCAGTGATAATCCAACACAACAACGACGGTTTGATAAAGTCGAGAGTGATGCGATGAACTGGCAAAAGTATGCAGAAAATATCATTAAGCTTCGAAAAGATATTAAAAGTGGTGAGAATGCAGCCATTGAAATCGATGAACTATTAGCTTCTGGAATGGGGAAGAAGCTTATGGATCAGATTCGAGTTGAAGTAAAAGATAGAAAGTTTGGCTATAAAAGCACTGATGTACTCCAAGCGTTAATTAATATGGAAACAGGATTACGTGGTTATATCATTAATAAAGATGAAGCTTACCTTGAGCCGTATTACATCGGTAAGAAAGAGTTAGAAAATATATTTAAATTCAACAAGTTTGAAGATAGAAACGTCAATGCTTGGATTAATAATTATGCTGAGGTTGCAATTAAGCTGATAAAAAATGGGCTTGATTACAAAGTGATGGAAGATTTATACCAAGAGCTTTCAACGAAGCAAGGCAAGATCTACATGGACGAACTGCGTACTAAAGTGAATGATATCATCGTAGTTGAAAAAGACTTAATGCAGCAACGTAAAATATCGGCAGAAAATGCTGCGGATTTAGCAACCAAAGTGATTACTTGGGGGGGAATCATTACAGCGATTCTTACCTTGATTATTGGCATTATTATTTCGAAAACCATCACTGGACCAATAGGACGAGCGGTTGTTGCCGCAAAAGAGCTCGCTAACGGTAATTTAACGATTCAAATCAAGCCAAATGGTAATAATGAAGTAGGTGTATTACTCACTGCATTGCAAACAACAGCAGATAGCTTAAAACAAATCATTTTAAAAATGAGTAATGCGAGTGATCAACTTGGAAATGCATCAGATAATTTAACCACGATAACGACGCAATCAAGCCAAGGTGTGAAAGAACAACAACATATGACAGATGAAGTGGCAGTGGCGATGAATCAAATGTCTATGTCAGTTCAAGAAGTTGCACAGAATGCCTTTTCAGCCGCTCAATTCGCTAATGAAGCAAATAGGGAAGCGCAATCAGGGATTATCATTGTTAAAGATACAATAGAAGGTATCCATCAACTTGATGAAGAAATAAACCTCACCTCAGTACGGTTAAATCAATTGGTGCAAGAGACTGAAAATATAGGTGGAATTTTAGATGTTATTCGCGGCATCGCAGATCAAACGAATTTGCTGGCTTTAAATGCTGCAATTGAAGCGGCACGAGCTGGCGATCAAGGGCGAGGTTTTGCTGTTGTGGCTGATGAAGTCAGAGAGTTAGCAAAACGCACGCAAGATTCAACGACAGAAATTCAAGTATTAATTGAAAAAGTGCAGCTAGGCACTAACGAACTAGTTGTCAGCATGGATAAGAGCAATAACTTTGTGAAAGAAAGTGTTGTGAATGCGACGAAATCCCGAGATGCGTTTGGCGTGATCAGCGAATCTATTGCCAAGATCAACGATATGAATACACAAAGTGCTAATGCTTCAGAAGAGCAAAGTACAACGACTGAAGAAATAAATAGAAACATGGAAACGGTGAATATGATTTCTCAGCAAAGTGCTCAAAGCGTTAATGAAACCGTTAAATCCACCCAAGAATTATCTGATTTATCATCACAGCTACATTATATAATTCGTCAATTTAAAGTTTAACGTTAGATGTTGAATATAAGCAATAAAATCAAAAAAGGCAGCAATTTGATGATTTCATCGAATGGCTGCCTCGGAGATTAGCTATCTTTTTTGTCAGTAAGTGGAAGTAGCATTTCCACAATGCCATCTTCTAGTTGTACATCAATGCTAAAACCGACTTTCTCTGCAAGATGGATCATCCCGCGATTTGACGGCATCGTCATTCCCGTTAAATATTGCAATCCACGTTGTTTACTGTATCTCACTAACTTGTCCATTAAGATACTGCCAAGTCCTAATCCTTTCATATCAGAGCGTACTAGAATCGCAAACTCGGCATCGTGGTTTTTAGGATCAGATAATGCCCGAGCAACACCTAAAACAACATCTTCTTTCTCATTTGTATCTGGGTTGATATTGGCATTTTGTGCAACGGCAACAAAAGCCATCTCACGGTCGTAGTCTATTTGCGTAAACTTAGCGAGTGCTTCATGGTTTAGCTCGCCGACATCAGAGAAAAAGCGTTTATAAAGATCTTCAACCGAAACCTTAGACATAAAGGTTTTATGTAACGGTTCATCTTCAGGCAAAATAGGGCGCAATAGTAAGGTTTGACCATCTTTGAGCACACAACTTTCTTCGTACTCTTTAGGGTAAGGACGTATCGCAAGGCGTTTTTGTTTATCACCACTGAAAGATTGAATCTCCATTGAGGCATCTAACACAGTGAGATCACTACCGCTGATTAATAATGGATGAATATTAAGGGCTTTGATCTCTGGGCAATCGATGATCAAATGTGAGATCTTAACCAATAAATTACACAAAGCAGGAATGTCTATTTTCTCTAATGCACTGCGCTGTTTGATTTTTCCTGTTTTTAGAGCATCGATCACCATATAACGAGCCAGCGCCATATTTAATGGTGGTATACCTACTGCTGCGTCACGGTGGATATCCCAATGCGCATTATCTTCACCCATTAAGATCACAGGGCCAAAGATCGGATCATTATGTACATCGATCCGCAATTCCTGTGCCCCTGAACGATCTGCCATACGTTGTACTAACAATCCATCAATACGCGCAGTGGGGTAAAGCATAGTAGCCCTATCAAAGATAGCTTGCGCTGCGGTTTCAACTTCTGCTGCGGTACGTAAATGAAGAACAACGCCATGTATTTCTGATTTATGTCGTATATCAGGAGAGCGTAACTTAACCGCAACGGGATAGCCTATTTGCTCAGCAATATGAACGGCTTCAACAGCATCAAGCGCAATCCATGTTGGTAGAGTATTAAAGCCATAACATTCTAAAATCGGGCGAGCTTCATGCGTTTCTAAATGATGAATATTATTGGTCAGCATGATATTCACTAATTCATGGACTTGATGTGAATTATGATTGTCATAGCCAACAGAAGCCGGTGTTTCCATCAGTTGCTTTTGGTTACGTCGGTATTCGACTAAATGCATGAAAGCGGAGACTGCGCTTTCAGGAGTGCGATAGGCAGGAAACCCTGCTTCTGTAAAGGTTCTTCGTGCTATAGCCGCTTCGTTTTCACCTGCCCAATTAGTCAATATATTAAAACGTTTAGTCCGAGGGTGCTGGTGGAGAGTGTCAACGAGTGCTTCAGCGGTCGCTGTATCGGGCGCAATAGCAGATGGACTGTGCATGATCAATAAGGCATCAAAATCATCACTGTCTAATAAGATCTTAATTGCCTGTTGGTAACGCGTTATATCAGCATCACCAATAATATCAATGGGATTAGAGTGAGACCAAGATGAAGGTAACACAGCAGAAAGCCGATTAATGGTTTCAGGACTGAGTTGGGCAAGTTTTCCACCGCGATCTGAAAGCGCATCGACAGCCATAATTGCAGGCCCGCCGCCATTGGTTAAAATCGCTAAGCGCTCGCCTCGTAACGGCACAGAGTGGGCAAGTGTTTCAACCGCAGCAAACAGTTCATGAGTATTGTTTACGCGTAACATACCTGATCGCCTAATCGCAGCGTCATAAACCGCATCTAAGCCAATATCACCACCGGTATGGATATGTGCAGCAGAGCTGCCCGCTTGTGTTCGGCCACTTTTTAACACCAGTATTCGGCGGTTACGAGCAGCGGCCCTAGCGGCAGACATAAAACGGCGTGCATCTTTTACCGAATCAATGTAAAGCAAAATCGCTTCTGTTTTAGAATCTTGGCATAAGGTATCTAATAACTCCGCAAAGTTAATATCGCAAGCATCACCGAGTGACAAAAAGGTAGAGAATCCAATACTCTTATTTTTTGCCCAATCTAAAATAGTGGTACAAACAGCCGCCGATTGAGAGATGAAGGCAATATTTCCTTTATTAGCACTTATAGGAGAAAACGATGCGTTCAAGTTTAGCCACGGTAAGATCAATCCCATACTATTAGGGCCGATTAATCGCATTCCATATTCTTTGGCTTTTGCCAACATTTGATCTTCAAGGCTTGGCTGATGGTTTGGCGTAAAAGGGGCGGGGTTTAACTGTGGATTATTCATTCCTGCCGCAAGAATAATAGCAGCTTTAACGCCTTTCTTACCCAGTTGTTCAACGATATCAATATTTAACTCAGCCCGAGTACACACAATAGCTAAATCAGGGACACGCGGTAGGCTAGCAATATCAGGATAAGCGAGAATACCTGCTACCGCATCATATTTTGGTGTGACAGGCATAATAGGACCACGGAATTGATCGGATAAGAGATTCCGAATAACCACATTACCGGCACGCGAAGGGTTATCTGATGCGCCAATAACGGTAATTGATTTTGGTTTGAGCAAACGTCTCATCCCATCCATGATCGATATCCTTTATAGTTAATAGATAAGCTAGTTATAGGATAAACCTGAATCAGATAAGATGGAAAACCTAGCCAAAGAGCTGTGATCTGAACGTAATAAATTCATAAAGAGATAAAGCTAAGAGGATCATTAATATCGATACTTGACTAGATAATTACACAATTCATTCAATTAACATTATTTTTTATCAATAAGTTATCTAATTGTTTTTATATAGATTTTGTTACAGTTTCTTTTTGGAGTATTTTTAACTGTTGAATTATTATTCATTAATATAGAACAAGAAAGAATAATAAATATGCTATCTAAATTTACATTCCACTATCAGCCCAGATATATCAACGGCGAAATCTCATCTTATGAAGCGCTATTATGTGCTGCCGAACAATCGATTAATATTCAAAACTATGTCAATGCTGTAGAAGATACTGTGAATTTTGATCTCATGGTTATTCGTCAGGTACTTGAGCAACGTGGAGTTAATCACTGTGCGTCAAAGATAAGAATTGCGATTAATATTTCAATTAACAGTTTGATTAACTTTGAGTTTATTAAACAATGTAAAGAAATCTTCGCTGTTGAGAAAAATGTTATATTAGAATTAACGAACCATGATAAGTGTCATGATTTTCGTCAAATTCAAGCGGCAATTGCTGAATTAAAAGCCGTTGGTGTGAATTTTGCGCTGGATGATTACGGCAAAGGCTATATCAATAGTGAGATGTTGATTCATCTTGATGTCGATTACATTAAATTAGATAGAAAATTAATTGAGAATATAGATCAAAGCTATGTCGCCTATTCGTTAGTAAGAACAACTTATGAAAAAATAGCTAAAGTTCTAGGTAAAAGAATTATTGTTGAAGGAATAGAAACCTTTGAACAGTTGAATTTGCTAAAGCAGTTTGGAGAGATGGAATACCAAGGTTTCTATTTTTCCAAACCGTTACATGTAGATAAATTGCAACCAACAAAGTCCTTGTCAGTTAATGAAAAAGGGCAAAAGTCTTTATGTTTAGCACTTGATCAGGCGATTTATGAACTTAATCGTTCTAAAAGCCCACTAGAAGCCAGAGCGGCGATAGAAAAGTTAACTCAAATTGATCACTATAATATTATCGGTGTGAGTCCCAATAGTTTTGATGTTTATGCAGAGCAACAAAGGATCAACGAGAATTATAAAGAGATCTTAGAAAACTGTAATAGTGCACCTTCTTTACTGATGTCATCACTGATTAGTACCTGTGATGCATTTGTCATTATTCGTGATAATAACGGTAATGCGATTTATAACAATCAAAAGCATATTGATTACCTTAATATGGATTTAGTTGATGTACCTGTTGATGAGGTATGCAGAATATTTCCTGATTACCGTACTTGCTTAGCGCTAGATCAAGAATTACTTAATGGTAATAGTTGTTTCATTACATCAAATGAAACCGTAGAAACAGACAATGGTAGTCAGTTTTTTCAGACTTATCGCCAAAAGTTAACCCACTTTGGCCAAGACTTTGTGATTTGTAGTGTCTATGAAGATAACGGTAATATCTCGATTGATAATTTAACGGGTTGCTTTCAAAAAGATTACTTAGAATCAAGCTATGTTAAACATAGCCAACAATTAGTGTTTATTGATCTAGATGGTTTTAAACCTATTAATGACTCGTACGGACATAGTAAAGGCGATGAGGTTCTACGTGATTTTGCTTACACTTTGAAAACTATGTTACGTACGAATGATGTCATGATTCGTTTTGGCGGCGATGAATTTATATTACTGTTCGATAGTCTATACGTTGATGTTGTAAGTAAAAGAATGGAAAAAATACGTACTAGTATTGAAGAGTATTTTTCAGCTCAAGAACTATATCTGAGCTTTTCATATGGTATTGGCACCTTAGATGATGGTGTTAAAGCTGCACTCAACATTGCAGATCAGAATATGTATGAACAGAAACATATTCGAAAGTTGGCTAAGCAGTAATAAAAAAGAGATCGCTATGATCTCTTGTTATCATCAATAAAATGTCATTGCTTAAACTTGATAACGTGTTTTATCACCAATATCAAAATGTAAAGGCATACGCCACTTACTAAATGCAGCTACGCCTAATAAGATTGCGCCAAGCATTGCACACGCAATAACGCCGGCGGGAACATTAAAGATAAAACAGAACCAAAAGCCAGCTAATACAATAGGGGTAAGCAGCAATGCTTTAATTTGAAAACAAAAGTATTCTTTGACGGAGAGTGCGCTAAACACAAATAAAGCAGCACCTAATGCTAACGGTTGCCATAAACCAGCAATTAGCCAAATAGCAGCAAATAAACCAGCGCCTTGAATTAACCAGCGGAAGCGTTTGTCATAAATGTGGACGGTTGTTGAAGCTAATAAAGCGACAATAATTAAGAATGGCGTTGCCGGTATCGTTTCGTAGCCAATAATAGCCATGATAAGTGCAGCAATCGTTAGTGCAGAACGGTAAAGCACAACAGTGAGCTTATCTAATACATCAAGTTCACATTTAATATGGGGATCAGCCATATCTACTCCAAAATAAAACACAATACAAAATAATAACGTCAGTTTACTGAATGAAGATGCTGACTTAAATAACTATTTAGTCAATATAGCTTTTCATTGACCTGCTTTAAAAAAATACCTTTCATGAGAAAAAATATCGATGCTTAAAATGAATATATACGTTTTGACTCAGGTATATCTGACGGTATGAGTGCTACTGAAACCGATGTTGAATTACGCTTAAATCTGAAGAACTTATTTGATATTGAGTACTTTGGCGGTGGTGGAAAAACAAATACAAATGTAGCTGGTGATCGAGAGTAAAGGCTAGGCATCAATGCAACATTATAATCAACTGAACCGTATTAATTCTTTTTATCGCTAACATTTCGCTCTGTATAATGCAGGGGGCTTTTTTCCTTTTTAGCGTGACCTTTAAAACAATTACTTAATAAAGAATCTATTAATAGAAGGTTACTGTTGATTGGTGAATAAAGGCACGGCAGAATATCATTAATGTAGTTGCTACACTTTCGTTAGGTCTGAATCCAATCATGAAAAAAATATTTACTATCAGTATGCTAGCTGCACTTACTGGCTGTATGTCTACACCGCAAACTCAAGCACCGGTTGAAACAATTAATCAATCTAATGCAGAACAAACAATAAAACCTATCGATACCGTAGCGGAAGTCGATCCAAGTGTTGTGTCTGAACCTTTATATTTATCCAGTGAATCTGTCGCCATTAGTGAAAAACAACTCCCAACAGAAACAACACCTGCTGTTGTACCAACAACAACTGAAACCCCAAATACGCAGACGACAGCAATAGAGCCTGAGCAAAATATAGCACAAGCTGATAATGCTAAGGTTCAAACACCTAATGATATGGTAGATATCGTGGGTGAAGACCATCAAGTATCAGCCCAACGTGTTGCTGAAAATACTCAGAACAAAAATGTAGTCGAGGCAACACCACAAGCAGCAGCGAATGTAGCGACAGCAGCAACAACGGCTGAACAAGCGGCAGAAATGGCGGTTGAAAGCACACCAGAACCTGAAGCTGTGAATGAACAAGCGACAGAAGCCACGCCAAATACACAGCCTATTGATGAAACACAAAACGCGGTTGATAAAGAGACGACGACAGAAGAAACTGCAGTAGGGGAGAAAACCACAGCCGTTAAAGGGTTCAGCATTCAACTGTTAGCCATGCGTGAAACAAATGAATTTAAACCTTATTTAAGTCAGTTACCCACCGATCAACCTGCATGGCTAAATGATAAGATGATCAATGGTAGTAGTGTCTATACCTTGCTATATGGCCATTACAAGGATTATGAAACTGCAAAGGCAGCACTGGCAGCTATGCCTCAAAAAGTGGTTCAATCTGGCGCATTTGTTCGTAACCTCGCAGATATTGAAGCAACACAATATCCAACATTACAACGTATTCGTTAAGCATTTCACATAACAGATTATATTGATGAAAAGTCATTTATTACGGTAAATGACTTTTTTATTGTCGTAAGTCCAGTAGATACATGTAAGCACGGTGTTAGAAGCGTTGATTTACTAAGCAAGTAACGAGTCAAATTTAAAATAAATCACGATTCACGATAGCAGAGGGTGCACAGTATCGATTTTTTTGATTACTATGTTATTCACACAGACTTTGACGATTTTGCATTGGTTCTATTTGTATCAAAGTTATTAATTATTTTCACGTTAGCGACATCTAAAGCTAGCGGCGTTTACAAGGGATGATGATGAGCTCTATCCATGTTTTATTATTATGCGGCGGCGGTAGTGCTGAGCATGAAGTTTCTCTCGTATCAGCAAACTTTATTGAAGAGCAACTAAAAACGATCAGCGGTGTTACTTATACTCGAGTAGAGATGACTAAAAATGACGGCTGGTTAGACGCTGAAAATCGTTCTTGTGAGTTAAATTTAGACAAAACATTGATTGTTGGCGATCAAGAAATAGTGATCGATTATGTCATTCCTTGTGTTCATGGTTTCCCAGGTGAAACGGGCGATCTGCAATCTTTACTGACAATCGCTGGTCTACCTTTCTTAGGGTGTGGAGCAGAAGCAAGCACAAATTGCTTTAATAAGATCACAACTAAACTGTGGTTTGATGCACTAAACATCCCTAACACGCCTTATATTTTCCTAAGTGAAAACAACCAAGAAGCACATCAAGAAGCGCTTGAAGCATTTAAAAAGTGGGGCAAGGTCTTTGTTAAAGCGGCTTGTCAGGGATCTTCAGTTGGTTGTTACTGCGTAACGACTGAACAAGAACTAACAGATGCTGTTAACAATGCGTTTGGTTACTCTGATCAAGTACTTATTGAAAAAGCGATTCGTCCACGTGAACTGGAAATTGCTGCTTACCAATACGGTGACGAGCTAGTGATCACCAAGCCGGGTGAAGTATCTTGCCCAACTGATAAATTCTACAGCTACGAAGAAAAATACAGCGCTGATAGTGTATCAACCACCATGGTTGAAGCAGAGAACTTAACGCAAGAGCAGATTGAAGCGATCCGCACTTATGCTCGTAAAGCGTTTGTACAAATGAAGCTAAAAGATCTTTCTCGTATTGATTTCTTCCTAAGTGAAGACAACGAAATCCTACTGAATGAAATCAATACCTTCCCAGGAATGACGCCAATTTCTATGTTCCCGAAAATGCTAGAGCATCACGGACATAAATTTGCTGAGTTCATCGAACAAGCAATTAAGAGCGCAGCGAAGTAATCATCGCCACGTTTAGCTAAATATAAAATAAAGCCCGTATACATGTTTATGAACAAGTTTACGGGCTTTTTGCTGGTGGATGTGAAGTTATTTATCGCTGTTTTTCTTAGCGAATTTTTTTAATTCATTATCACGTTTACCACGTTGGCCAATATATTGTGCGGGCATAGCAGGGCTTCGCCAACGTCCCTGATGCTGAATTTGACTAATAGATAGACCAGAATCGGCTAAATCTTGGCTTGCACCAACACGGGGTGATTGTCCTGAGAAAATGACATCAGCAGGTAAATCCAACTCTTGGCTTGCACGACGGAAAACACGGTAAATTGATGAGTGATCCAGTGGTTTATCGCCAATGTTACTGTGTCTATCAATACGTCTAAATACAAAGCTGTCCATAATCATGCCGAGTGTTAACCAGCGTTGAACCGCTTTAGAGGCTAAATCGCTAAGGGCAATAATCCGATCGTTCACAGTGATATTGATTAAGCCCGAATCTTCTATTTCAATATGATTTATTGTCAGTGCTGCGACTTCTGAACGTTTTAACATTGCCTCAAAGGTAATAGCCCAAATGGCCATATCGCGGACATCTTTGGGTTTTGTTGATAGGGCAAAGATATCAAGTAATGCCTGTAAATGATTATCTCTAAAGCCTTGTGCATGGGTGTAATCATCATGTTTATTTAACCGCTGCTTATGCATTGCGAGCTTAATTTCTTGGCTTTGACATGGATTAGCTAGGGCATGACATTTATGAATAAGTCCTATAGTGACAATGTAACGTTTTAGGCTGGCTAATTTACGTGACTCTGCCATTTTTTCGATAAAACGATGCACTGTTTCAGCTGTTGCAGGTAATGCTGATACCTTATTGTTTTCACAGAATATTAAAAAGTGGTTCCAGTCATTTTTAAACGCCACCAAGGTATTTTTAGCGTAACTATAGTGGGTAAGTGATTGCCAAATAGCAATGTTATCTGCCACTTGTTTAAACTGAGTAATACTTTTGGCACGTTTTACATCACAATCAATAATTGGAATTTTTTTCGCCATTACTTAACACCTAACGCACTATAACTTTATATCTAGAGTAAATTATAACACTATATATTGAACAAAGTATGCAAACTTTAAACATAAACCGCTTTAGTAGCATTAAAATACTAGTCATCAATAAAACATCATGCTTAAATTACAGAGCATTTATTAACAAATGGTAACCTTGTTATCATGATGTTGGACTTAAAGTAAGACAAGGATCAACAGTATGAAAAAACGGATTTTTCACCGTGGATATACTATTGAAAATACAACGGGCGTTACCAATGAATGGAAATCAGCAATTAAAGGTAACCCTATCAGCGGCACACTGACTGAAATTAAAAAAAGTGTTGATTGGTGGTTGGACATGAGTACATTCATTCATCCTCAGAAGTTCTCATCTCAATCCTCAAAGCCCGTTTCCCAAGGTTCATCTGAGAACTATCGTGGTTTTATCATACGTAATGATACGGGTAAGCCTAACGAATGGTATTTGCTTTTAAGAGGGCAGTTATTAAAGGGTAATGCGACATCCATTAAGCAATACCTTGATAAAGTCATTGAGAAACAATCTAAAGCGCAATAAACGACAAAGCCTGCTAATTCAGCAGGCTTTGTTTTAATCGTTATGACTTACTCTTTGTTTTTTATTATCTAATCGTCAGCATCTTCTTTTGTAACATCAACAAGGTAATCACCTTCTAGCCAGTTACGTCCAATTAAGAGTTTGTATTCTAATTTACTACGATCACGTAAGTTAACAGGAATTGCTTTGTTCTGACCGTTCCAAATCAGATCCATGACAACGGCATAACGACGCTCGACACCTTGCGCATTACGAATTTTACTTACTTTAATAATTTTAGCGGTGTGCGTGACTTCTTGACCAAGCTCATTCTCAGTTGTGAAAGTAATCTTGCGTCCTAAATTATTATGCATACCTTGCTTACTGTCGTCGTTCTCAGTTTTTCCGTCGATTTTGATATTGTAAGCATTGATAGATGTTGTGTTAGCTCCTGTATCTATACGGGCTTTATAATTAATACCAAGATCTTTTACTTTGATCGTTTCAACGGGGCCCACAATGGATTTTCCATCACATTGTGGTGTAGCAAAAGTTGTTCCTGAGGCAAGCAAAAGCACCGCAGAGATAAAAATGTTTTTCACACATACTCCTGAAACAAATAATATATCTATTTACTGATAATAGACTGGATACACCATTATTGGTTCAAGTGATTGTTAAAATTCATTAAAAAGCTTGGATTTCAGGGCTAAACATTGCAAGTACTTCTTCTATTTCTCTTATACAGTCTTGCGTTGGTGTAAAATGCACCGTATTAAACCCGAGTGATTTAGCTGTTTCGATATTAGGATAATGATCATCAATAAAGAGACATTCATGGGGATTAAGATGATAACGTTGACACAAAAGATGAAAGATTTCAGGCTCTGGCTTCATAGTTAGCTCTTTTCCTGAAACAACACCACCGTCAAAAAATGAAATAAAATGATGCTTTTCGTACAAGGTTTCAAAAAAAGCACTACACATATTGGTTAGGTAGTAGGTAGGGTAGTTTTTATCTAGAATTCTAAAAAATAATGCCTCAGTTTCTGGTATTTTTTCCAAACTTAATTGGATATGGTTAATGAAATCTTCCATCCGTTGGCATGAAATTCCTGTCCTTGCTGAAAATTTAGGTATTTCCTCTGCTAGTAGCATGGTCCCACGATCAAGCGCTAACCAATCAGGGTGGGCGAGTACTTGTTTCATTAGGATATTTTGCTCATCTATAGATTGAGTAAAAGTATCTACTATTTTCTGTGGATCCCACTCAAATAACACTGCACCAAAATCAAATATAACATTCCGAATCATAAGCTGTTCCGTTTAGTGTTCTTTTCTTGATAATATTAGCTTAAAGCGAATTAGCAAGATTCATATGTGAACTTGAAAGCTTATTCACAATAACCACGTAAACAATGAGACTAATTGCACAATGAATGATAACAGTCGTTTAGTTTTCTCAACCGAAACTGGTCGAATTAAAGAAGAAACTGTAGCACCCGTTCGCCCAAAAGGTGATGGTATTGTCCGTATTCAGCGTGAAACTAAAGGTCGTAAAGGCAAGGGAGTTTCTATTGTCACGGGCTTAGATGTTGAGGACACCCAACTAAAGTTAATTGCTGCCGAATTGAAGAAAGTATGTGGCTGTGGTGGTTCAGTAAAAGATGGAAAAATTGAAATTCAAGGCGATAAGCGTGATGTAATTAAAGCGCACCTTGAGAAAAAAGGTCACACAGTAAAATTAGCTGGCGGTTAAGTCAGCAATATAGAAAAGAGGCCATTAAGCGGCCTCTTTTGCTTTGAAATGAGTTATATTTTTAACGCTCTGAATTTTAATTGAAAAGGCTACAAAGCAGCCTGTTGTAGTGAGTACATCATGTCACTCTGGGCAGCCTGCATCAATCATTGCTTGAATATGTGTACCGTAGAACGAATCGTCTCCGACCCAACCCGCAGGATCGGGAGAAATAGCTGTGCCAGGCATGGTTTGATTAGCTGCACTTCTTAGCACTGTGTTGCAATAATCAAAGGAGATACCACCTATCTCATGGCAACTCGCACATGCACCATCGCCAAGTTCAGCAAAGGCAGGGGGATTTGTCCAGCCTTGTGCAGAGATCGGCTGATAGCGAACATTAGGATCAATGTCGTAATCATCAGAAATATCAATTGGCGTGTCGGGGTGAATTAAGAAAACATTCTTACCTCTATGGCAGTTAGTACAGTTTTCAGCGAGGTTATCACCATTTTGAATATCCGAAATTTTAAACGTTAAACCTTCACCACCTGTAATTCTTCCGCCTGTTTCTTTACTGATATTATCCCAAAAACACGCTTTACCTGTGGTTTTACTTTGGCAAATGATGCCAAGAAATTGTATATATTCACTGCCTGAAGCCCCTAAACTCCAGCGAGGTAGTGCCATACAGGTTCCTGCAACACTAGGATCTTCATAGGCATAAACTTCAGTTCTTCGGCTAGCAAGAAAATCAGTGGTTGCTGTACCTTGGTGTACCCATAAATCAGAGCCCCAATCGGGTGGAATAGGGACATTATTTTCACGGCAAGTCGCAGCATAATCGTCAGTCGTTTCTGGTGGGATCAATATAATATGCGTTAACCAAGAGCGTTGATTTAGAAACTCAAATAGCCAACTGTAATCACCTAAGCGTGAAATAGGGAACAGATGATGTGTCTGTTTACGGAACAAGCGAAAAGAAGAAAGGTATTTATCTTGTGTCTCTTTATCTGCACTGCTTAACATCGCATCAATCATGCTGTTGGAAAATAAGACCTTATCGACCTCATTTTTTTCGTCGAGGTCTTCAAATGCCTTATAGGCTTCGTTAAATGTATTTTGCTGTTCCTCTGTCAAAATAGGTAACACATCATCAACTAATGCGTCTTGCATAGATAAAACCTGATCTTTATCTAGCGTTAACTCATTACCTACCGCGTCATACAACTTATCGTAATAACCGCTTGAGATATCACTGATCAAAAATTTAGGCTCAGGATCATCAGTAGGTTCAGTTTCGTTCTCTGGTGTGCTGGGAAGTTGTTCATCAAGGGGAGGGAGCTCAGCCGTTGGTGTATCAACTTCAGTTGTATTTGTTGTGTCATCAGAGCTTCCTCCTCCACATCCTGTGAAGGCTAAAGAAGCTAATAACACAAAAAGTATCGTGTACTTCATCAATCATTCCTGTACTTATTGTGCTTAGAATCAATTACAGAAAGGATAGTGAGCAATAAATAATCACAAATCGCATAATTAAGAATTGAGGTATAGAAGCAAGAATGTTCTATAGTGAAGGTGTCATATATAAATAAAATTTAAAATAATGCCGCAACATAAAAAGCGCTTACTAAGTAAAATACTATGTTGGAACGGTTACTGAAAATGCATAAAAATAAAGAGAATAGACATGTCAGAACTTAATGTTTTTAAACAACCCAAGCCGTTTTATCTCATTTTTTCCATCGAGTTTTGGGAACGTTTTGGTTTTTATGGCATGCAAGCCATCCTTACCGTTTACTTGGTCGATGTGCTTGCCATGTCAGAAGCCGAGTCATTTACCTTATTTGGCGCATTTTCAGCATTGGTGTTTGGCTCTATTGCTATTGGTGGCTGGGTTGGTGATAAAATTATAGGTACAAAACGCACCATCGTATTGGGTGCAATTGTGCTTATGTTAGGGTATGCACTACTGGGTATTTCAGCGTCAGGCGAATTTAATAGCAAGGAACTGATTTATATTGCGATGGGGTTTATTACTATTGGTAATGGCCTATTTAAAGCGAATCCATCCAGCTTATTAGCTAAAGTTTATGAAAAAAATGATCCACGATTAGATGGTGCTTTCACCATGTATTATATGGCGATTAACCTCGGCTCATTTATCTCTACATTACTTACCCCATGGATATCTGAGCATCTAGGTTATGGAATCGCATTTGGTGTAAGCTCAATTGGTTTATTGATCACCATCGCTAATTTTCTTGTTAGCCGTCGATTAGTAAAGAACATTGGTTCTCAACCAGACAAAGAGCCAGTTAATTACGGTAAGTATTTTATCGTTGTTATAGGAACTATTCTATTAGCGTTTGTGAGTGCATTTTTGTTGCAACATATCTTTTATGCTCACCTGATCCTTGCCGTTGTGGGTGTCACCATTGTTACCTTATATTTCAAAGAAGCATTACAAACGACAGGATTAGAGCGCGCAAAGATGATGGTTGCGTTTGTACTTATGCTACAAGGAATCGTCTTCTTTGTTCTGTATTTTCAAATGCCAACGTCGTTAAATTTTTTCGCTATACACAACATTCACCATAAGATCTTTGGTATCGAAGTACAGCCAGAGCAATTTCAAGCACTCAGTCCATTTTGGATCATGATCTGTAGCCCTATACTCGCCATGGTATATAACAAAACGCGCGAAAACTTTTCCATGCCCTATAAGTTTGCTTTAGGTATGGTGTTATGTAGCTGTGCATTTCTTATATTAACCTTAGGCAGCCATTATGCAGATGCTAACGGTATAATGAGCTCAAATTGGTTAATACTTAGCTACTTATTGCAATCTCTTGGTGAGCTATTAGTTTCAGGATTAGGGCTTGCGATGATAGCCCAATTAGTGCCACAACGGATGATGGGATTTGCCATGGGGATGTGGTTTTTAACATCAGCAACTGCAGCGGTTATTGCAGGGTGGGTGGCAACATTAACAGCCGCACCTAAAGGGGTAACCGATCCACATACAACGCTAGAAATTTATGGTGTAGTGTTTAAAGAAATCGGCGTTATCACGGGTATTATTGCCATAATCACATTGATGATGGCACCTAAACTCACTCGTGTTATACAAGGTAAATAACCCGTTACGCGATTTTACAACATGTACACTGGCAATAAGACATCATCGTCTTAAGGAAATATATTCCCAAATGTTTACCATGTTCATAATCGTGATTTAATGAAGTTATATCACTACCAATAAGTTTAGATTTCAAAGACTTATGCGGGAAGATTTCATAAATATTAACATCATCAGGAGGGTTGGCAATAAAGTGTTCACTCTCGCTATAGCTTTTCTCGTGTAATAACAGCATATCAATTAATGTTGCTGCTTTAGTTTTTGATAAGCCTGCTTTTACTTTATGTAACCATTCATGATTCGCGCTAAGGCCAATAGGGTTAGTGCGAATAACAACAATGTTTTTAAAACCACGGTTATAGGCTTCTTTAGCTGGAATTGGAGCATTAAGGCCACCATCAACCCAATAATGATTATCAGAATAAATAGGTTGACGGTTTAATACAGGAATAGCACAAGAGGCTTTTAAGCGTTGATCCCATGAGTCAGAATTTAAATCAAAAAATCCTGCTTGATGGTGATCAATACCTGAAGCACTAGCAAGTACCGTTTTATTTTGCATATTACGGCGACCCGTTTCCCAGTCTAACTTTAATGTGGTTTGGGTTTGTTCTAATAACCAATCCAAATCCATACCACCTCGATTTGAAAACAGTTTGGAATAGCTAAAAAACTTCTTCTTGGTGGTGATTTCTGTGATCACACGATAAGCATGTTTTTTTTGTTCACAGATATATGAGGCAAGATTTAATGAACCAGCAGAAGTACCAATTAATAACGAAAATGGATTAAACTCATGCTCAAGAAACGCATCTAAAACACCTGCAGTAAAAATACCTCGTTGGCCTCCGCCTTCAGTAACAAGTGCGATATCTGAAATATTTTTTTTGGTAGCACAAAGAGCTTCAAAATTATTACGACAATATGAGATATGTTTTCCAGTCATGGTTAAATCCATTTTAGTTAAATAATACCGATAATTTTAAGCTAAAAATTATCGGTAATTGTTTACGCAGCACGAACATGTAATGGTAATTCACAACCTTTTTTGTTAGTGAAAATTGTAATAGGTTTAAATCACGACTTCTAAATGCACCAGCACAACTTAATAAATAATAACGCCACATACGATAGAAACGGTCGTTATATTGATCAGATATTTTATGCCAGTTACGTTCAAAATTTTCACACCATGCCATTAATGTCTGATCATAATCAGGACCAAAGTTATGAATATCTTCAATATTCATTTTTCCTTCAAGCGCACTGCTTAATTGTGTAATAGATGGAACAACACCTTTTTCTTCCCATAAATATTGTGACGTTGGTTCGCCTTCAATTTCACGGTCTAACGTATTTTCAAATAAAATTGCACCGATAATACGATCACTAGTGAAGACTGGGCTTGTAATAATACGAGAGCGCATGGCATGAACAAGATCATACATTTGTTCGTCATTATTGTAATCTGATTCATTAATACCATAAGCTTTTAATGCTTTAGGTGTGCTGCCGCCACTTTGGTCAAGTGCTGCAATGAAACCATCTTGAGTACGCATTTTTTCTAGTTGTTTTGAAAATGTCATCACAATTCCCCCTGGGGCTACTTGTGATTCAGTGCCACATGCTTCAGCGTTTCTACAGATTTATTATCTTTCTAACTTGTTACAAACTATAACGAATAATTTTATTGCTGAATTTATAACTTTTGACAATTAAAAGCTAAAAAACAGTCACTGCGTGTTTTTAGTTCTTACATGTCGGTTAAGTATCGCATTTACCTCTGATTTAACATCATCACGGGCTCGCCATCCCCAAAAACGTTCTCTCGCTTTTATGGAACTGCGAGCCAGATCAATAATGGGGGAAAGATAACGGCTGTTGTTATCTAGTTGGTACATCACAACTTCTAATTCTTTAAGCGTCCAAGGTTCAAATAACAAAGGAACGGGGATATTTGCTAATTCAGGTATCCATTTATGGATAAACTCACCATCAGGATCATGTTCTTTAGCTTGCTTAGTCGGATTATAAAGACGAATAGTGTTAATACTTGTAACTCCAGCTTGCACTTGGAATTGGCTGTAATGAATAGCGGGGTAGAAATATAAAAACAATTGGGCAAAGTGAGTGACATCGTCATGCCATTCAATATTTAAGTGGTGGGTAAGAAAGTTAACAAGCATTGAACGCATTCTGAAATTGATATAGCCGGTGTGATACAAACATCGCCTGCAAGCACCTATAAGAGGGATCCCAGATTACCGTGAAAGATAAAGACTTGGCTATTTACACAGCAAACTGATGGTTCATATCTTCCAATGATTGGCCGATAAATCGCAATAAGCCACACACATTTACTTTTTTCATCAATCTAGAGTACTTGTATGATTAAAACAATGTATACCCAAGCGACTTTAATATGCCTGATTCAGAGCTAAGGTCGTCTCGCTGAACACTGCATCTTGAGGTTGCTTGGGTATATAACATTACGAAGTAAATAATCTTTTTTCTTACTTGGTACGTAACAGTCATTACACTTAATGTTTGAAACAAAGAGAAGAGACACATGATGACGATGCCACTAAGTAAACTCGAAAAATTCTTTTACATTGATAAATTGGTTGTTCATTCGTTAGATTTATCATTGTATCAAGCATCAGCGGTTATAGATGAACAAGAGCATTACATTACTAATGAAAAAGGTGACTACATCAAAGCGATTTCTATATTAGAGATACAAAAAATATGCAGGAAATTAAAAGTAAAAGATTGGGTGCTAAGACAACAAAGTGCTTATGATGAAATGATAGGTATGCCAAATGGAAAACAAGATAATACGTTAGAAGTTCCATTAAGCAATAATAAACTGTATTAATCATGAAAAATTGTTATTACTGAGCATAATAAATAAGGTGCTTTTATTGTTATTTTTAATCATTGTCTATAAATGACAATAAAACGATAATTTATATATTTACATGTAAGCATTCCCATTCACACTGTGAATGATGATGTGATAGGAAGTTACATTTTTCTGTAAATAAAATCGAATTATTGCTAAATAATCAATGTAGACTATTCATAGTGATGACTAATAGCTTATTTTTCAAAAATAAAAAGTTAGTAATATCTAATATCTGTTTTTATAACTGTCTATTCTCTATAGAATCAAAGTCATAATACTAACTATCGAAAAAAGCAATATCTTGCTTATTAAGTTGCAATAATAAGCGATTATATTAGTAGACGATAAAAACATAGCAGCATCACTCATGTCTTCATATCGCCTTAAAAACGTATTAAAAGCTAAATTAAGAAAGACGTTATTATTGTCCTTAATAGCTTTACCGATAACAGCATTCGCACATACGCATTCTGAACATCATGTTGAACTTGATAAAAAACATCATTCAAATATTCATCATCATGTAGTTACTCACCATTACAGTCATAATATTGAACATAAACATAGCAAAACACCAAAACATAGTGAGAAGCATGAAACGCATCATGCACATTCAACACACCACAGCACAAATCATCATGTAGTGCATAAATCGCATTACTCACACCATGATAGTCACTCAAGGTACCATGATAGTCACTCAAGGCATCATGTTAGTGCTAGGAGGCATAGAATTCCTGTCGATTACTACACCTTGAAAGGGCATTACGTACATCACAGATCATTTTGGTCTGATGTCAGGAATTTGAGGCTGTCTCAAAAATGGCGTTCTAAGATCTGGCATGCTTATTCACATTGGGCGCATACGCCATACCTTTATGGTGGTAACTCACATCATGGTATTGATTGCTCAGCATTTGTTCGTCGAGTGTTTAATGAGGTCTATCATGTACATTTACCAAGAACTACATTACAGCAAGTAAAATTAGGTTATAAAGTTAGAAAAGAAAACCTTCACTATGGTGATTTAGTCTTCTTTAAAACCAGTGGCTGGCATCACCATGTTGGAATCTACTTAGATCACGGACGTTTTGTGAATGCAACAAGTTCACGCGGTGTGGCTATATCCAATATTAATCATCCCTATTGGCGTAAACGTCTATGGCAAATACGTCGATTAGTTGATTAGACGATTAATGAAATAAAGTAAACTAAGTGCTGCTGATATAGTGGCACTTTTTTTATATGTATATGAATAAAAAATTGAAATAAAGATTTGAAATTATTCATTTAGAAACTATAAATATACTAATAATTTATAAAGTCTATCTCGTATTACTTTAGATGTCTGATTTTAAATCAACTCATCTATTAACTGGTACCTATTAGCTCAGTTATATGACATTAACATTAAATATTTATTAAATTTAATTAAGTTCAAGTTGTACGAGTTGTACGGTTTATACAATTTAAAAAATAAATGTAAACATTTCAATTAGTAAACACTATTTTTTCATGGATGGAATATTACACTTTATATTATTAATAGGTGAGGATAATGGAGAAAAAAACATTAATTATTACAGGGACAAGACCTGAAATAATAAAAATGGCTCCGGTGTATACTGAATTTAAGAATCAAGATAAAACTATTGAATGGTGTCACACAGGTCAACATGATTCTCTTGCAGAGCAAACATTTGAAGTCTTTGATATTAAACCTGATTATATATTTCAACGTCCTACAGGCACTACATTAGTTGATCTTTTATCTGGCTTAATGACAAATATTCAATCGTTGCTGCAAAAAAATAGCTACGATTGCGTTTTGGTTCATGGTGATACAAGCTCAACCCTTGCAGGGGCTTTAGCTGCGTATTACGCAAAAGTACCTTGTATTGGACACGTTGAAGCAGGGCTTCGATCTGGCAACTTACAACATCCATTTCCGGAAGAATCTAATAGAACATTAGTCGCTCGCATTGCGAATTTACATTTTTCCCCTACTGACATTGCACAAAAAGCATTATTAGCAGAAGGGATTAATATAGATACAACAGTTGTAACGGGCAATACCATAATTGATACACAAAAGTTATTAATAAATAAAGGGTTAGTGAACCATACGGTGAATAATACAGTTTTAGTTACGACTCATCGACGTGAAAATTGGCAATCCATTTGCACAATCAGCCAAGCAATTAAATATCTCTCCTCAATTAAGCCCGAATTAGATTTTGTCGTTGTCGTACATCCCAACCCAACAGTGAAGCAAGCCGTGTTAGATAACTTAAGTGGTATTGAAAATATTACCATTGTTGAGCCGTTAGATTACCTAGCGCTTCAACAACTATTAGCTTCTTCTGTTTTAATAATGACCGATTCTGGTGGTATTCAAGAAGAGGCACCGACTTATGGCACGCCTGTTGTGATTTTACGAGAAACGACAGAGCGACCAGAAGCAATACATTTAGGTTTATCAAAACTTGCAGGAGCAAAAGATTATAAATCTATTGTAGATGCGGCCTTAACATTATTATCTATTGGTAAATCAGACGCTTGCTTTAATCCATATGGTAAAGGAAATGCATCCAAAATCATTCTCCAACGAGTGCAAGAGTTCTAATTATGGATATGTTCGATATTTTCATTTATTACCTATATGGATTACGTCTCGTTTTATTTGTGACTATGGTGATCTTATGTATTTGCGGTATCGATGATCTATTTGTTGATATTTATTACTGGGTGCGTCACTTATGGCGTAAAGGAACCGTTTATAAAAAATACACACGCAAAAACGTGGATGATCTTTATCAAAAAGACGAACAACCACTGGCTATCATGGTACCAGCCTGGCAGGAATTTGGTGTTATTGACAAAATGGCTGAGCTTACCGCGTCAAGTTTGGATTATGAAAATTACCAAATATTTGTAGGCACTTATCCGAACGATCCTGAAACCCAAGCTGATGTTGATCGAGTTTGCATGCGTTTTCCTAACGTGCATAAAGTTGTGTGTGCAAGGCCAGGACCGACTAGCAAGGCTGATTGCTTAAATAATATTATCTCATCAATTATTGAATTTGAGAAAAAGGCAAAGATTAAATTTTCGGGGTTTATTTTGCATGACGCTGAAGACATTGTATCGCCAATGGAATTACGTCTTTACAACTACTTATTGCCTGAAAAAGACCTCATTCAGTTACCTGTATATCCGTATACCCGCAAATGGTATCAAATGACGCCAGGGCATTATGCGGACGAATTTGCAGAATTACATGGCAAAGATGTTGTTGTCCGTGAATCTATTGCAGGGCAAGTACCTAGTGCTGGTGTGGGTACCTGTTTTAGTCGCAGAGCAATTTTAAAACTATTGGTTACCGGTGATGGTTTAGCGTTCGATGTTCAATCATTAACTGAGGATTATGAGATAGGCTTACGCTTAAAACAGTGGGGTATGAGCGAGATATTTGTACGTTTTCCTATTATTGATAAAGAACAACCAACACTAAAAGAATCGTCATTAGGCGTATCCCTGCACGATGGTAGTGTGGTTTGTGTGCGTGAACATTTTCCGACAACCTTTAGCGCTGCAGTACGTCAAAAAAGCCGTTGGATAGTGGGTATCGTGTTTCAGGGCTTTAATAAACAAAAATGGACCAATGACTGGAAGTTAAATTATTTTTTGTGGCGCGATAGAAGAGGCTTTATTAATAATACGATAGGCTTTTTGTCTATGGTTATTTTCCTTCAATTAGTGGCGCTCAGTATTTATTCTTACTTTGTGAAAGATGGTTATCATTTTTTGTCAATTATTGCTGATAATAAAGTGAATCAAGTACTATTAGTGATTAACACTTTCCTACTAATCAACCGCTTATTACAACGATTTTATTTTGTTAGCCGATATTATGGTTACTTTGAAGGTTTCCTATCATTGCTACGTTTATGTTGGGGAACGGTGATTAACTTTGCAGCTAATGTACGTGCGATTCGTCAAGTAATTCAACAAGGTGATGTTCATCGTGTTGCTTGGGATAAAACGACCCATGATTTTCCAACGCTTGCTAATGATTCACGAAAGCAACCACTTGGTGAGATATTAAAACGTAACATGAAAATTTCAGAAGAGATGCTAACAAGTGTCCTTCTTGATATGCCTAAAAATCGCTTGATAGGCTCGTATTTAGTTGAGCAAGGCATAGTCAGCAATGATGATTTAAGTCAGGCGATTGCAGAACAATTTGAAGAAGAATTTGAACACTGTGATCCCTTTGAATTAGATCCTTCACTCATACATCTATTACCTAAAAAACTGGCCTTAAAATACTCGGTACTACCTTTGCGGAAAGATGGTAATACTTTGATTTTAGGAAAAGAAATGCCATTAAGCCCTGTCGCAAAAGCAACAATTTCGAGACGTTTAAAGTGCCCAGTTAAATCAGTGATCACCACCAATGGTGCAGTGACACTAGGGCTAAGATACTGGTATTTAGAACAAAAAGGGATCAATCCTTATCACATAATTAAGACCATGGTCGGTCACCATAAATACTCAAAAGCCAAATATAAGCCTTTGATTGATAAATACTATGCAACACAAAGTCAGTTGGGGCAGTGTTTGTTAATGAGTAGGGCAATTGAACCTGCTGTATTACATCAAGCAATTCTTGCTTATGAAAACGAGCATGAAAAAAGCTTCGGAAAATTTTTGATTAATCATCGCTATGTCACCAAAGAAGTAATTGATAAAGCACTTGAATTACAAGTCGACCAACAAATGAATGTTGATAACCTTATTAATGAGTGTAAACAGTACTAATGAATTATATCGAAAAAGCCTTAATCGCAAGCGTTTGTACATTATTAAGTATCAGAGTTGATGCGGATGACAATATTTACACTAATTTGTCTGATCTTGAACATTTTCGTACATACCCGTATGTTGATAAAGCGTTTAAAAAGCAAAATAATCAACAATACAATGCGGCATTAGAAGAGCTTAATAATGCATTAGCAATTGTTCCAGCCCATATTCCTTTTTTAAAATTTGGTTATCAGCTAGCAGTCAAAGCCGATCAACCTATCAACATTCAACTCAAGTATCTAACTAAAATTCCGAAGGGTAAAAGGGGGGATGACATTCTTAATGTTTGGCTTGACGATGCCAACAACGGCAAGATCTATACGGATACCCAATTACAACGTATTGCTAGTACATTAACATCTAAACAGATGAAAAAGTTCTTTATATACAATGTTTATAAACTGTTAAAAAAATATAATGCAGAAACTGCAGTCGAATGGTCGTATAGTAAGCCTAATAAATATAAATCATTAGCGACTTTGCATTTTGAAGCGTATAACCTTTATGCAATAAAAAAATATGAAAAAGCCCAGCCGTTGCTAGAAAAACTTTATGAGTCATCACACAGCAACCAAACATATTTAAAGTATTTAGCCTTGAATACACTCGCAAATGGCAATGAAACTCAAGCATTAAAATATGCGGAAAAGATAATATTAGACAGTAGTTATAAAGACTTTTACAACCAGTATATAGAGTACCTATTATCAACTTATCAATACCGTAAAGCCAAAATTGAGCTCAATAAATTACACGATAATAATGCGCTACCAGAATCTTTTGCCAAACAGCATAATTATCTTAATTTATTAAATCAACAAACACTTAAAGAATTTTCGGTAATGTCTGATTGTCTAAAAAAGACAGTTACCAAGATCAGTACAAATAAAGCAGAACTAGCGCGATTTCAGTTTAAACACTGTAAGCCAGAAACTGACTCAGTAATGTGGATTAAACTGGCAAGTGAATTGAATTTATATACACAAATTGAAAACACCCAATTTAATACAGCAAGTGCTAAAAAGTTGAAAAAAGAGGTGTTACTAACACATTATAAACAACAACAAAAATGGTTGAAAATCATAAACGAATTAAAAGATGAAGGCTATAAATCACCATCATTATCACGTGATTTGGCTTATGCCTATTCACAAGTAAATCAATATAATAAATCTGCTCAGATCTTTTTTATCAACTATAAAAACAACCATCAGAATAGCGATTTAAGCCATGCTATTTTTAATGCGTTACAGTCGCCAAATGGGGATGAAATTGCAGCTTCGATGGTTAACTATGGATTGAAAAAACAGAAAGGAAAATTACTAGCTGACCCAAAGTTTGTTAATAACATTCTAAATATGATGCAACGTAACGTAAGATTATTTTCACCACAGAGTATTGCAGCCGCCAACCGGAAAATAGTGACATTGTCACCTAAAGTTTGGGGGATACAGCATCAATGTCATTTGATAGAAGGCTTATCTACTAATGATGACTTTTTAAAACAAGCAATCGCATATTGTGTTGCTGATAAGGATCCGCTAAAGGCAGCTAAGCATTACCAATCCTCGCTTAAGCAACAACCCACCAAAGAACAAGCATTACTATTAGCAGAATGGTTTGCAAAAGCAAACGAATATCAAGCCAGTTCGACATATTGGCTTAAAGCGGTGCGTAACAGTACCGACCTAAAAAGACTCACGCCATATTCACGTTATCTGTTTATTCATACACTTACTAAGGTAGGTGAACCAAAACTGGCTAATCAGTCTTGGTTAGAATCAGACTTTGATAAGAAAAATGTGCAATGGTGGGAGTTAGGCATTGATATTGCTAAAAGGTTAGAAGACCAAGAAATATTGATTGCACGTATAGAGCAGGGAGTTGATCACACACAATCAGCAGTATTAACACAGTATCTAGCCGAACACATAGTGACAACTAGCGATAGTAGATTAGCTAACAAACTATTTGAAAATGATAAAACGGGCAATGCGAGTGCATTACTGGGCTATCAAACCTATAAAAAAGATCCACAGTTAGCACTACGTGCATTTGAAAGTGCATATCGTTATCCGAAGCACAAAAAAAATGTAGATATGATCTCTCAATATGCTGATCTTGAATATAAAAATGGCAATCTTAGCAATGCGCAACAGCTTTATAAGTCTGCGATTGATCAAGTACTTGAACAAAAAGAAGCTAATCCGAAATTATTAGCGTACTTACAAAGCTCACATAAGAATATTGATCTAGGATGGAAATACAATGTTTCTGGTTGGGTAGGAACAGATCAACAAAATGCGATACCTGGACTAACTAACAGCACAGGCAATTACTTTTTATACGAAGAAGCCAAATACTATTTTGAAAAACCTTGGTTACCACGTTCTGCTTTTTCTATTGCGGCGTTAAGTAATGGGGGATTTGAAAATAAGTTATCGGACAATATCACCGATATAGACTTATCATATCAAATTCAGCCCTTTGCTAAACATAACAGCTACTTAAAAGCAGGCGTACGTCAGCGAGTTATTGGAAAAGATCATAAAACACGACCTTACCTTCGTATTAGTTCCAACGTATTATCAAATGATAAATGGTCAAAAGATTGGAAGCCAGAGCCTGACCAGTGGCTATATCAAAGTCTTTATGCTGATGGTCTAATTTACGTTGATAATTTACATGATTATATTTTGTTTGCTCGCTACGAAATAGGTAACACATTTAAAATTAAAGAGAAATACCAGCAAAGGCTTACTCCATATACATTTGTACAATGGGCCGACGACAGTGAAGACATATCGACTGTTGTTGGCTTGGGAGTAAGTTGGAACTTTAAATTGTTTAACACAAAATACAATGGCTTGAACCTAGATTCAGAAGTAGGTCTTGAATGGCAACATACAGTAGAAAGTTCACAACGCAACAAATCAGACGATGCTGCATTAGTACGGTATTCCTTTTCCTTTTAATCGGTTGCCAGAACACAGCCCAGAAAAACGATCTCAGCATCTTTTACCAACCACTCAATCAAGACTACGATATTTCAATAAAGCAATGGCAGCATTTTGGAACTGAAATAAAAAAGCTAGGCGTGCAAAATGTTGTTATCCAATGGACGCAATATGGCAATGAAACTTTTGGTGAATCACATGGTTGGCTTGCTAAGCGGATGGAAGTACTTCAAGACAACAATATAAAGCTATGGGTTGGCTTATATTCAGATCCAAATTATTTTCGACAAATACATACAGATCAAATCGCACAAAAAGTATATTTAAAGCAATATTTCGATAAGTTACATGAATCCTATTTACAATGGCGAGTATGGTTAAAGGTATATGCTAATAAAGTCCAAGGGTTATATTTACCATTGGAATTAAGCGATTATGACTTCAAAACACCAGCTCAAAGAGAACAGTTGGCAGAGATCTTAGCGCAACAAGTGAAGTTATATGACCAGCCATTAATGATAAGCCTTTATCTATCGGGTGAATTACCTCAAAAACAGATAAAGCTATGGACAGAGCAACTTACGAACTTGGGTTTAATTGTCTACGTACAAAATGGTGCGGGAACTCAAGCATTATCGGCAGATGAACGGCATGCATACTTAAATGATTTAGACTGTAATGTCGGCATTATCCGCGAAATCTTCGTGCAAGACAAAGCATATAAAAGTTTCAAAGCTGATCGTATAAGTAAAGGAAAACTCGACGGCATTTTGAACGAAAAAACCTGCCATCCAGACGCTATGTTTTCTTTACGTTACTTACCCATCAATTCCAATCCATTGAAATTGGTTGGCGAAAAGTAATTTCATTGTGGGTATATTTTTTATATTTAAAATTGAAATATAAATTTGCAGTAAATTATATTTCAATTAAATAAGAGAGCGATGTGTCGCTCTTTTTTAGTTTTAAGTATATGTAATTCCTGATGTTGGAGAGAATATAAGTACCTTTTTCTTACAATCATTTTAAACGGTGTATTATTTTTTTCTTTTTATAATTGAATATATTGTTTTATTATCGTAAATTCAGTCCGAATTATAGGTTGATTGAAAGTTACGTAAAAGTCATTAATTTTATTTATTTTTACTACATATTCATTAATAAATATTAACAATCATTGGTTAATAGCTTTTTGGATATTATAGGGGAGTTTTATATTAATATTTAATATTAAAATTTCAGATGGGTTTTGAGTTATAAATAGTTTGAGTAAATATCTATGAAAACACTTATTATTACAGGGACTAGACCAGAAATAATAAAAATGGCACCAGTATATGCTGAATTTAAAAAACAAAAAAAGTGGGTTGAATGGTGCCATACAGGGCAACATGACACGCTAGCAGAGCAAACTTTTCGAGTTTTTGACATAAAACCAGATTATTTCTTTCAACGTCCAGAAGGAAATACATTAACGGATTTAGTCTCTGGTTTAATGGTAAATATTCAATCGGTATTACAAAAGAACGAATACGACTGTGTCCTCGTTCATGGTGATACAAGCTCTACATTAGCCGGTGCTATGGCTGCGTTTTATGCTCAAATACCCTGCATTGGCCATGTTGAAGCTGGTTTGCGTTCAGGTAACTTGCAACATCCTTTTCCAGAAGAATCGAATCGAACCTTAGTCGCTCGTATTGCAAATTTGCATTTTTCTCCAACAGAAATGGCAAAGAAAGCACTACTTGCAGAAGGTATAAAACCTGAATCTGTGATAGTGACAGGTAATACAGCAATTGATGCGCAAAAATTATTATTAGACAAAGGTATCATTAACCTTGAAGCGACTAATACAGTACTTGTTACTGCTCATCGTCGTGAAAATTGGCTGTCTATTCCTACCATTAGCGAAGCAATTAAGAAACTTATTAACTTAAAGCCTGAGTTGCGCTTTGTTTTGGCGGTGCATCCAAATCCAACAGTTAAGCAAGCTGTGATGGATAATTTAAATGGGGTGGAAAACCTATCAATTGTCGAGCCGCTTGACTATTTGGCCTTGCAGCAGACTCTCGCTTCATCTGTGCTGACTATGACAGACTCTGGTGGTATCCAAGAAGAAGCACCGACTTATGGAACACCAGTTGTAATTTTACGAGAAACGACAGAGCGCCCAGAAGCGCTAAATTTAGGATTATCTATATTAGCGGGAGCCGATGATAGTGATCGTATTGTCGATGCAGCGTTGACACTGTTGCTGCAAGGGAAATCTGAAGATTGTCTAAACCCATACGGTAAAGGCGATGCATCAGCCCTTATTTGTAAGCGAGTGCACGAGTTCTAATCATGGATATGTTCGATTATTTTCTCTACTACTTATATGGCTTACGCGTTGTACTGTTCGTGACCATGGTGATTTTATGTATTTGTGGTATCGATGACTTGTTCATCGATCTCTACTACTGGATACGCCATTTTTGGCGAAAGGGCACCGTTTATAAAAGATTTTCACGTAAAAATGTAAATGATCTTTATCAAAAAGAAGAGCAGCCATTAGCGATCATGGTACCAGCATGGCAAGAGTTTGGCGTAATCGATAAAATGGCTGAGCTGGCAGCATCTCGCTTAGATTATGAAAACTATCAAATTTTTGTTGGTACTTATCCTAACGACCCTGAAACACAAGCTGATGTTGATCGTGTTTGTGCACGTTTTCCTAACGTACATAAAGTGGTGTGTGCTCGCCCAGGGCCAACCAGTAAAGCAGATTGCTTAAACAATATTATTTCATCAATTATAGAGTTTGAGAAAAAAGCAAAAATCGAATTTTCAGGTTTTATTCTCCATGATTCAGAAGACATTGTTTCACCAATGGAACTGCGCCTTTACAACTACTTATTGCCTGAAAAAGATCTGATTCAGTTGCCTGTTTATCCTTATACCCGTAAATGGTATCAAATGACACCGGGCCACTACGCTGATGAATTTGCTGAATTACATGGTAAAGATGTTGTTGTTCGAGAAGCGATAGCAGGACAAGTACCTAGTGCTGGTGTGGGGACATGTTTTAGCCGTAAAGCGATTTTAAAACTATTAGTGGCAGGTGATGGTTTACCATTTGATGTTCAATCATTAACGGAAGACTACGATATTGGTTTACGGCTGAAGCAATGGGGAATGAACGAAATCTTTGTACGTTTCCCTATTATTGATAAAGACCAATCAACACTCAAAGAAGACTCAATTGGGGTATCCCTGCATGACGGTAACGTTGTCTGTGTGCGTGAATATTTCCCTACAACATTTAGTACAGCAGTCCGTCAAAAAAGCCGCTGGATTATTGGTATCGTTTTCCAAGGTTTTAAAAATACCAAATGGACGAGCGATTGGAAGTTAAATTACTTTTTATGGCGTGACAGAAGAGGTTTTATTAACAATACGATAGGCTTTCTATCTATGCTTATCTTTTTACAATTAGTGGGACTAACAATCTATTCCTACTTTGTGAAAGATGGCTTCCATTTCCTATCTATAATTGCTAAAGATAAGACCACTCATATTCTTTTAGTGATTAATACCTTATTGTTTATTAACCGCTTATTCCAACGTTTTTTCTTTGTAAGCCAATACTATGGTTATTTAGAAGGCGTGCTATCACTACTACGTTTATGTTGGGGCACTGTTATTAACTTTGCTGCTAACGTTCGTGCTATTACACAAGTTATTCAACAAGGTGATGCAAGGCGTGTTGCTTGGGATAAAACTACCCATGATTTTCCAAGCATTCAAGATGAAATACGGAAAAAGCCAATTGGAGAGATCTTAAAAGAAAACAATAAAATAACGGAAGAAATGCTAAATAGTGCATTACTCAATATGCCGAAAGACCGTTTACTCGGCTCTTACTTAGTTGAGCAAGGTATTGTGAGCAATGACGATTTAAGTAAAGCAATTGCTGAGCAATTTGAATCTGAATTTGAACACTGTGATCCCTTTGATTTAGATCCAGCACTTATTGAATTGTTACCTAAAAAACTGGCATTGAAGTACTCGGTACTGCCACTACGAAAAGATGGTGAAATGCTCGTGCTAGGTAAAGAAATGCCATTAAGCCCTGTAGCGTTAGCAACGATAAAAAGACGATTAAAGTGCCCTGTAAAATCAGTAATTACGACTAATGGTGCTGTGACATTAGGTTTACGCTACTGGTATTTAGAGCAAAAAGAGATTAATCCTCATAAAGTGATTGAAGAAACCGTTGGTAAGAAAAATCTTTCTCAAGAGGCTTACAACACTCTGATTGATCAGTACTTTGCAACACAGAGTCAACTAGGTCAGTGTTTATTAATGAGTAAACAAATAGAGTCAGCGGTGCTGAATCAGGCTATCCTTGCTTATGAAAAAGAATATGAGCAAAGTTTTGGTGCATTTTTAATACAGCACCATTACGTGACAAAAGAAGCCATAGACAAAGCATTGGAGCTTCAAGCTTCACAGCAAATGAATGTTAATCAACTTATTAATGAATGCAAACAGTACTTATGAATAACTTCAAAAGAACATCAATCGCTATGGCTTGTGCATTTATGAGTGTTAATGTACATGCGTCAGCTAATATTTATGCGCATCTTACAGATTCAGAGCATTTTCGCACTTATCCGTATATTGATAAGGCGTATCAGGAACAAAAAAACAAACAATACAATGCAGCATTGAAAGAAGTGGATCACGCACTCATTATTGTTCCGAACCATGTTCCTTTTTTAAAATTCGCTTATCAGTTAGCTGTAAGTGCCGGTAAGCCGATTGAAACGCAATTAAAATATTTAACCAAAATACCAAAGAATGAGAGGGGTAATGAGGTTCTCAATGTCTGGTTGAATAACGCAAAAAATGGCAAGTTTTACACGCAGGAACAGTTGAAAGAAATTGCTGACACACTAACAGCAACACAAATGCAGAGTTTCTTTGCTAATAATCTGTACAATATAGATAAACAGTATGGCTCAACCAAAGCATTACAATGGTCATATAATAAGCCAGATAAATATAAGTCGTTAATAACGCTTCGCTATGAAGCTTATCATTTATATTCAGACAAGAAGTATGTTGAAGCACAACCAATACTTGATTCAATTTATCAATCACACTCGAGTAATCAGACGGATTTAAAATATCTTGCTCTTACTACATTAATGAATGGTAATGAGATAAAGGCGCTGAGTTATGCGTCTAAACTTATTTCACTTCCTGATCAGCAAGAGTTTTACAACCAATATATTGAACATTTATTGGCGACATACCAATACAAAAAAGCACGAAAAGAACTAAATCGCTTATATGACAATAATGCGCTTTCTGATGTGTTTATAAAACAACGAGATTACTTAAATTCATTAGACGAACAAGTCATTAATGAATTTGCCGAAATGACGCCTTGTTTGAAACAAACAATGAATAGTATATCGGAAGATAATATCACACAGGCCAAAATGAAATTGAAGCAATGTGATCCGCAGAAAGACTCAACAATGTGGATCGAACTTGATGATAAATTAGGGTTGTATGGCCAACTAGAACAAATTGACTTTAAGCAGAGTAGTGCAAAGAAATTGAAAACAAGCGTGCTATTAACGCACTACAAGAATCAACGCGCATGGTCGAAGATAATCAATTTATTAAAAGATAACGATCATCAGGAGTCATTTGGCAGAGAACTTGCTTATGCCTATTCAAAAGTAAAACAATACAGTAAAGCAGCCAGAGTATCTTTTCAGATTTACAAAAATGATCACCATAACTCCGATTTAGTTCATGCGGTGTTTAATGCGTTACAATCTTCCAATGGGGATAAACTCGCAGCATCAATGATTAAATACGGCTTACAAACACATAAACAAAAGCTATTGGCCGATCGTAAAATTGTTAATAACATCTTAGATATTGCTCAACGTAATATTACATTGTTTACCCCGCAAATCATTGCGGACGCAAACAGAAATAAAGTGACATTGTCACCTCAGGTTTGGCAGTTACAGCAGCAATGTAAGATGGTTGATGGCTTAGTAACAAATAATGACTATTTAAACCAAGCGATCGCATATTGTGTGGTTAATCATGATCCATTGAAAGCAGCAGAGCAGTATCAGGCAACAATAAAAAACGCTCCGACAGCTCAACAATCATTAGTGTTAGCGCAATGGTTCGCTAAAGCAAAAGCGTATAAGGTCAGTGAATCATACTGGCATAAAGCTGTGCGTAATACGTCAGACTTTAAAAACCTACCACCATACTCACGTTATTTAGATATAGAAACGATGAATGAAGTAGGGCAAACAAAGCGTGCAAATCAGGACTGGTTAGAATCAAACTTTGATAAACAGAATGAACAGTGGTGGCAGCTAGGCATTGATATTGCTAAAAAAATGGATGATAAAGCCACTGTAATATCACGCATAGAGCAAGGGATTGATCACACCCAGTCATCGGAATTAATCAAAGATCTTGCTAAATACATAGCAGAAAATAACGATACCGAATTAGCAAAAAAATTGTTTGAAAGCGACAAAACCGGTAACGCGAGTGCGCTATTAGGTTACCAAACTTATCAAAAAGACCCTGAGTTAGCGCAGCAGGCGTTTGCTAATGCATATCAACATCTGAAGTATAAAAAAGATGTCAATATGACTGCAGAATATGCTGATATCGCAAATAAAAATGGTGATACAGCACTTTCATCACAGCTATATAAAGCCGCTATTGATCAGGAGCTAACTAGCCCTGCACCAAACAAGAAACTGATAAATTACTTACAAAGCTCACATAAAAACATCAATTTAGGCTGGAAATATAATATCGCGGGTTGGATTGGGACTGATCAACAACAAGCAATGCCAGGGGTATCTAGTCGAGCAGGAAACTACTTCTTATACAGTGATGCTAAATACTATTTTGAACATCCGTGGCTCCCACGCAGTGCATTTTCTATTGCAGCATTAAGTAATGGGGGATTTGCTAATACATCATCAGACAATACCACTGACTTGGATTTATCGTATCAAGTCCAACCCATAGCAAGCCATGATACTTATTTAAAAGCCGGTGTTCGCCAACAAGTAATAGGCGATGACCATAAATTACGACCTTATGTACGTGTTAGTTCAAACGTACTTTCAAACGATAAATGGTCAAAAGCATGGAAGCCTGATCTCAATCATTGGTTATATCAGAGCGTTTATGCTGACGGACTATTATATCTAGATAATACAAATGACTATATTTTGTTTGGTCGTTACGAAATTGGTCAAACATTCAAGATGAAAAATGATTACCAACAAAGACTTACGCCATACACATTTATACAATGGGCCGACGACAGTGACAACACATCTACTGTGGCAGGTTTAGGAGCAAGTTGGAACTGGAATTCACATTACACCAAATACAATGGCTTAGACGTAGATTCAGAAGTAGGTCTTGAATGGCAACATACACTACAAAGTTCACAGGGAAACAAATCAGACGATGCTGTCTTACTGCGTTTTTCCTTATCTTTTTAACTAGCTGTCAGCAAAAGGCAGATAGTCAAAATCTTAGTATTTTCTATCAACCGCTTAATCAAGATCGTGATATCTCACAACAACAATGGAAAGAGTTTGGTAGAGAAATCAGGGGTATAGGTATAAAAAACATCGTCATTCAATGGACACAATACGGCAATCAAACCTTTGGAGAGTCTCACGGCTGGTTAGCGCAGCGTATGGAAGCATTGCAAGATGATAATATAAAATTATGGGTCGGATTATATTCCGATCCTAATTATTTCCGTGAGATACATACCAATGCTACTGAGCAAAAAGTGTATTTAACAGAGTACTTTAACAAACTGCATAAATCATACATGCAGTGGAAAACTTGGTTAAGAATACACTCAAACAAAGTACAAGGTTTATATTTGCCGTTAGAGTTATCAGATTACGATTTCAAAACACCGGCACAAAGAGAGCAACTGGCACAAATCCTAAAGCAGCAAGTAAAACGGTATGATGAGCCATTAATGATCAGTCTTTACTTATCAGGCCAATTAACTCAAAGCCAGATAAAACAATGGACAGATCAACTTACCAACTTAGGTTTAATTGTTTATGTACAAGATGGTGCGGGAACACAAGCATTATCGACAGATGAACGCCATGCTTACTTAGATGACTTAGGCTGTAATGTCGGCATTATCCGCGAAATCTTCGTGCAAGATAAAGCGGCTAAAAGTTTCAAAGCCGATCGTGTGAGTAAAGAAAAATTCGACAGCATTTTGAACAAAAAAACATGCCATCCAGACGCTATGTTTTCGTTACGTTACTTACCGAGCAATCTCAATCCATTGAAATTGGTTGGCGAAAAGTAAGTTAAGTATTAAGTAACATTAAAGCAGCCTCAAACTCTAATAGCGTTTGAGGCTGTTCTTTTTTGGTAATTCCAAATAATCCTTGTTCAAGAATGCATAGCGTTCGCAGAACAAGAATTATTAATGGTAATTACCTATTTTATGGTAAATACGCAATACTGTTAAATGACCCTGTAACAAACTAAAACTATCAATAAATCAGCAGAGTAGAGCAATACATGTGACGCTTTAGTTTACTGTCTATGACCGATAATAAGCTAGATATCCTATTTAACATAAGGTACATAATGCGCACCAAAGGTATAGATCCCAAAGTAAAGTGTCAGCAACATCAATTTAGGTATAAGTGTTTATTTTATCTCAATTTACGATCATCACTCGCATTTACTAATGATTGAAGTTTATTCGCTTCTGTAGATTATGGTAATTAGTAGTTGATATTTATACGTATTATATTCAATCAAGGAAAGATATGAATAATCACAAACTAGCTTTATCCGTTTTACTTGTCTCACTTAGTTCGGCAACGAGTGCTGCAGAAATATATAAGTGCACTATTGATGATAAAGTTGTATTTCAGGACTTTCCCTGTGCTGAAGATTATGAATATGGACTTACAGCGTTAGATACATTTGATGGTTGGAAGTATGGAATGAATATTCTAGCCTTTAAAAAGCGTTCTAAGTTGAAAAACATCCCGATTAATACTGGTACTTCAATACTTTATAATCAATATAATGAAAAATACCTTAATAAAAAGCCAGATGCTCGAATCTTTAGTTATTCGACTAAAGTCGCTGGTGAATCAGCTAAAGTTTCGCTTTTCTTTACTAAAAAATCTCAATCTTTGTATCGTATTCAAGTTAATATTTTTGTTATCTCAATGCCAGCTGAAGAAAAGGAATACTTTTATACCAGCTTAGTTAATCAGCTCACAAAGAAGTACAGTCAATACATAGAAGCTAAAGATTATCCATCTACAGCTAATATCCTTTCAAAATTTATACTTCAAGATACGGTTGGTACAGAGAAAATATGGGGAGCTAACTCTGATAACATAATTTCACTTACTGGAAATACAACGTTAGCTACATCTTACAGACTGAACTATAAATACATCCCTCTTATAAAGAAAAACATAGCGGAAACTACAGATGAAATTCGTTTAAGTACTGACAAAGCTTTTTCAAAAGATTCAATTAAATTGTAGTGAATATAGTTACACAGTGGTAAATTCTCGCTTTTAATTTCGAGTTTCTTATGTTTGATTTCATTTACATTTTTGGATTATTGTTCAGCTTTATTTGCGGCGTTGCTTTTGCCAAAAGAAAAATATTTGATGTTGAGAAGTCTAGACTTAACATTGGTGAACGATTAGTTTCTAAGAGATTGAACGCTTATCTAATGGATGAGCAAATTGCTGGCATTGTTATAAACAATGTGACTTTGCCTATTGATGGCAGCACAACCCAAATTGATCATATCTTAATTTGTACCAGAGGCGTGTTTGTTGTTGAAACTAAGCACTATAGTGGCTGGATATATGGAGATCCGAAACAAAAGAAATGGATGCAAGTGCTATTCAAAAAGCGTTCGTATTTTCAAAACCCTATCCATCAAAATTACAAGCATATTAAAGCAATTCAAGCCCTTTTCGACTTTGTACCAGAAGAACACATTAAGTCATTAGTTGTATTTACGGGTGACGGCGAATTTAAAACACCGTTACCTAAAGATGTTGTTTTATTGGATGGTATTAAAGATTGGATGAATCAACATGAAAATCATATATTTACCTTAAATCGTATCCAATTTTGTTATGGACGTTTAGAGTATTTACGTATGCCAGATAATGATGAAACCGAACAATTACACTTAAAAAACTTATCTAAACAACATTCTGTTTGATTGTTATGCGCCCTATCATTAATTTATTAATCGTTAAGGGCGTATAAATATTACTTCGCTTCTCGTCTTAACCATAACGATCATCACAACTTGTATTGGTATTTGAATCTGTTTCAGTGTTATTCATTTGTTTAATACACAGATTGGCCATTTGATACTGCAATCACTGCGTTATTGTTTTGTATATTATTTTCCTTGGGTACACGGCATGGATTGCCGTTGTTGGTTTAACTGTTAACAAAACAAAGGATTGTATGAAAAAATTAATTGTACTTGCGATCATTAGCTTTGCTGCTTGGTATTACCATGAGCATCACGGTTTTGAGTTTTTAGAAGACTTAGACCTTAATGACTTCAAAATCACTAACAAATACAACAGTGAAAACAAGTTTTAATCGATACATGGCGATTCATCATTATGTGAGATAGTCGCCAGCATTAACCTTGCTTGGTGCAGATGTCTGTAAAGAGATGAGCTAACTTGGTAAAGTTCAAGTTGGATTACACGACAAACACAACACTTAGGAATCTTTATGGCTAAGCATCAATGCCCTAACTGTCACTCTCCTATTTCCCTTAGCTATATATTATTTAGCAAATACACAACTCAATATCGCTGCGTGAAATGTTCAGCACTTATAAAATGGAATCGGCAAAGAAAACTATTTGGAATGTTTACGTCAGTTCTTCCAGTCATTTTGATTTTCGCTTTTAATGCATTAATCCCAAATCTAAACCTGTTGCTGTGTGGTTTTATCTCGGTGGTTGTTGCTATATTTGTTCTATGGTTGGTACCTAACCAAACTGAATTGGTTGATGAGAATGTAGGTAGTTAGTTCTACCTCATCTCTATAACCTTTATCGATGATCATCTGTCAATAATTCTATTATGACTTAAATTTTATAGTACGTTCGGCAATGAATGAAGGCACTTAAAGCGTAATTTTTTCGATTTAAAGCTTACTGAGATTGGTACTGGAGAGGTTGGTCTTGGTAGATTCCCAAAACTCAATGATGATTTTGAATTGGATAATTTTGAGTCCTTCTAGCTTTCAGGGAGTGCGGTAACCAGCCTTACGTTTGGTTACCACACAACCCTAACTCTTTAAGCGTTCTCTTTATTTTTGCGGTACAGATTTACTCTTATTTCGTGACTTTCTTTACTGGAGCTAGATATAATATTTTTAGTTTTGAGTAACTTCACCAGCTTTTCATTCTCTGGTGTGATTTCAAGTTTCACATGACCACTGATCTTCTGAACAATATCTGCAATTTTTCCTTTTAAGTTTTTTAAAGTATTTTTGATTTCATCTTTACTCAGCTGCTCACCAAATTTTATTAATAGAGCCATAAGGTCCTGTTCTGACATTACTTCATTCATAATACCGATAACCAACTCACCACTTAAGTCACTGTCCTTACATCTCTCATCCATCATAATGTTTATAATTGAGGCAATGGCCTGTGCGAGAGCTGAGCCTTCTATCATCGATATATTAATAGCCTTTACTATTTCAACCTTGTGCTCAATCGATATTTCCTGTGAAAGTAGATCTACATAAGTAAGATTATCAACTCTGAAATCGTCAATTTTCTGTATGAACTCATCAATATTTCGAGTAATGAATGGGACCAACAAACCTTCATTGCCTGATAAGGCATTTAAATTTGTTGCGGTAAAGCAAAGGACATCTGCATTTATCATGATAAGGGTTTTTTCGTCGCTCAAGCCTTCAGGGAGATCAGGGTGGCTATAGAAAAACACAGATAAATAAGCTTGGTAAGCATCATTATTTAGCTCCTTTGCATTTATAATAAATGCTTCCAGCGCCTCAGTTTCTTTTTCTGGTAGTTGCTTGCTTGATAATGCACTGTATACATTAGGTCTATTTAAGAACTTGAGAAGCTCACCTTTATCATAATACTCATCTTCACCTAAATAGCTCTTACAGTTATCTAAACTAGGTTCAATTAAGTTATTGCTTATAGCAAAGGTCCATAGTGTTTTAGGTATAGCTTCCAAGTGAGGGATTTTTAACGTCTGATTCGCCACAACAGATTTTACCAGTTCAATATCTACATTAGTCTTGCTTAGCAGTTTGACTATTGTTTCTGGATCTTCTTGCTTATTTTGTCCAAGCTTATTTAGTACATCAATTAAGTAAGTATCTAAATTACTGTTGATCTTGTTAATCAGTCCATGGCTACCAGAGTTTAGAATTGTTGTGTAGTTCTTGGTTTCGATATCACTCTTGCTGCCGGTATTGAGCAAATCTTTAATAATGTACTCTATATTGAAGGTATTTATTTCGAACTTCCCTTCCTCAACTAGCTTAGATGCAATATTTTTGTGCTCATGAATACTAGAAAGATCTTTTACGTTCACGTTACTAACAACTAGCTTCTCTGCATCGAGTTCAGGGGCTTCATTTAGAACTTCTTTAAGATTTGAAGATAAGTATTCCTTAAATCTTGACGTCTCACCATTAAGCTTTTCTAATTTATTACTTTCTAGATGAGTCAGTATCAGTGCAGCATGCTTGTATGCATATTTCCCTTCCGTTGCTTTAAGAACGAATGAAGGATAATCATCCATTAGTTGTCTAATAAAACAACCTACTTGGCCACCAGCATCATAATAAGCAATTATAGAGTCCTCAATTTTTGCGAATGACTTTATGATAAATTCATTCATCATAGTTAGCTGTTTTTTATACAAACTGCTATTTGAACAAAGGGTATCTATGATTTTTATATTTAATACGTAGTCTTGGCCAAAATCCTCTTCCCTCATATCAGCAATAACTTCTTTTGGGTTATCAATCTGGAAAGTAGGCTCAGGTGTATTAAACGCACGGATTTTCCTTAAAAACGCATTGTCGCTTGGAGACAGTCGTCCTGCATGAAATAAGGAAGTGTATTGGTAATAACTATCGTCTAAATACCCTTCTAGTATTAGATACCGAGCAAGATCACTGTTCCCTTTGAGCTTGCTAAAGAATTTATTTAATTTTTCATAATCATGACGCAAGATTTCACGAAGCTTTACTTTTCGCAATGCTGCACGCTTTTCTCTTAATTTACGAATATTTTGTAAATGTTCATCTTTTTTGTTGGTTGTTTTATTTATAATTAAATCATAACGGTCTTTGTAAGCATCTAATGAATAGCATTCTTTTAGTTTTGTTTTAGGATTAAAATATTTCTCATTACGCCCCACGTCTAAAGCAGTAATTAAAGTAGATGATAGTACGCTCCTTAAGCTGTCATCGCTATTTTTATAATGCTCTAAAGGTCGCCAATGCCCTTGATAGTCTTTTAACAGTTCTATCCCTTCAGGAAGATGCTCAAGGATGGCCATAATAAATATGGAATTTAATTCTTGTATATTTACTGGGAGCTGATCTTCGATGATAGTGATATCGTTCTCAATTTGCTCTATCTTTTGATCGTAATCTGTTTCTAATTTTGCGGTTAATTCATTACGAAGATTCAGTATCTCAGAGAGAATGCCATCATTACGGTGTAATAGCTCAAAGTCACTAGGATAGACGTTTTTATATATAAGTACTGCCAGTAACTTGTTTCGGTCAAGCGTCTCTACTGAAGCGTCCTCTAGTCGTGATTGGTAAATTACATACTCATTAAACACATTCCGGATAAGACGTAGATCATCTAGGTAGCGTGAGACTTCGCGTAAGAACTGGTCATTGAGTTTTTCTTGAATACCTATTCTCTTAGTGTGCTCTAATACCTTATCGATAGCGTTACTTGAGTTAACAATTGGAATAATCGGTACAATAAATTCGAAAAACTTTGTGCGATCTGTGCTTTCAAACATGTCATCACGTAATGCGTAAATGAAGCGCACTCGCTTTTTTATGTCGCTGTTATTGTTAATTAAGGTGTTTATCTCTCTTAAGGTAATAAACACCTCATGATCATTGAATCTATCCAAGTCCTCTATAATCACTAGGTCATATTTAGTGTTTTGGAAAAAGTAGATGATCTCATCAAGGTGACGATTCAGAATTGATGACTCATCATCTGAAGACGGTTTTATCTCTATATTTTTGAGTGAAAGCCCCTTTAGGGATAGGCCAAAACTCTTTCCGTACAAGATGCGCACTAAAGACCAGATAAAACAGACCGTGAAAGCAAATATGCCTATGTCGAGAGCATTTGATAAAGTGGAAGGATTAAGGAATGAGCCTTTGCTGATATCTGAGATTAAAGTGAGCGGCTTTAAGAAGGAGCCTTTGGTGATATCTGAGATATGATTGTAAATATAGTAAGACGACAAGCCACCAGCTGTTAAGTAAAGTGACTTTAGGCCTAAATAAGTTGGCGACTCTATGCGCTTGAATCTTGATAGAGGGATTTTTCTAGCATTTTCTTTGTAAACCATCTGCTGCAGAATGCTACGCTCCACATCTTGTCTATTTATTGTTGAGCTATTAGATGCGGAGTCTGATGGTTCGTCACTATCATTATCTGTTGATGAAGCAGAAGCGAAGGTAGCTAAGGATATTTGTAACGCTTCATGCTTACTTGATTTTAAGAAGGCCTTTATTACACTGCTCTTCCCTGAACCATATGGGCCAGTTATTGCTATGTTAAAAACATCTGGTCGAGTTAGCGCGTACTCGATCGCTTCGCAATATTTGCCGCAATCATCTGCACCATCTGTTGCGGCTAGGTCGACAAATTGAGTCTCACTTTCTTTATTGGATTTCCATCTCTTGAATAGACTTTTAAAGCGCCCAACTGACGAAGTTTGATTTATATTTTTCATTAATTTTCTCAAACACGATATAACATTTGTAGCATTATCTCCGATATTGCAAAAAACACTACAAAACAATAACATAGTTTTTATATTAAACGATTTAAATGCAAGATAGATACTTCCCTTAAAGTCACCTTTGGTTAGATTACTAGCTAAAGAAATTTGATTATCTTCAACTACCACTATGCTTGCTTTTTCATGATATGCCTTACACCGAGTGCATCTTAATCTAGCAAAAGATTAAATTGAGGCTGTTCGTATTACTACTCGATACTTATATGCAGATGTCTGTGTATTTTTCATTGAAATTTTTATATTCATCAGACCAGCAAAGCTTCAGTTTGTGTTTTCTCGGTGTTTGCATGTGTACTGAAGCTATGAACTCGATGTATTCATGTTTTTCTAATGAACTATATGGAAGCTTGCTCTGTAATTCAGATTCTGGGACTAAACATGACCCCTCTAAAAATTCGACCGTTACATTTTTAGCTTCTGCATTACCTTTGTTAAAGACTTTTAATCGATACTTGGAATTACCAAGCCTAATGAGATTTGCACCCAAATCAGCTTTATTGTTTTTAAGCAATTCATCTGTTTCTTTTCTTAATAGTATATTGCTCAGCTTTGTTTGTTCCTCAATGAAGGAGTCTTGTTTCTTGTTAAATTGAATCGTTCGCAAAGTAGCGTATCCAGAAAGACATAAAGCCAAAAATGCGATACCGTCACCAAATTCCATTTTTCTTGATCCTTTTACCTAAACTTTATATTTTTGTGACCTTTAAATGCGTCTTTGAACATTTTCTTCATTTCAGCTTCTATCTGTTTAGTCGCATCTTTTGCTAATTCATTTTTAACTTCTGAAATTAATTCAGAGTTCTCCTCAATAAGCTCATCACGAGTAAGCTGCCGTCCGCACTGAAGGCAAGTAACAGATTCAGACTCTCCATGCTCATTAAAGTCTATGGAGCCACAAGTTGGGCATAATAGGTTAATTTGTCTATCAAGATTTTTAAGTTTCATTTCCCTTAAGGCTCTCTTTTGTAAAAGTGATACACGTTGAATTATATAGCCATTTGATGACTTGGTAACTAGGCATTCTTGATGTATTTTCAATCAAGAAAGGTATTATTGATATTATCCAGTCGCTCTTGCTTATTATGCATATGTAAAAGATCTAGAAATAACACAAAACCAAATCACCAATTCACAGAAGATTATCATTAAGTGTCTGCTGTATAATTGTTTTTACAAGCTATAAGAATAAATATAACAGCCATCTATCGGCAGGTGGGTTAATCAAATTGGGATAACACTGTTGGCAAGGTGTCTTAGAGGATAGCTAAGAAAGAGACGAATACACCTAGCCAAGAAATTAGACAAAATACTTGTGCTTGCTCTGTATAATTGTCTTGCTTGGTTCTTATAGCTTGAAGGTTGTTAGGTTATCCAATCACTCTTACATGTGTTTTTTGATTGCATTGTCGTGATGGTCAATATATACAATCTTTTATTAGTATTTACGTTAATCTTGATAAAAAAAGATGACAGAAACCATCTCATACAAAGATTACTTTTGGTTATAAAAGCACAAAACTAAAAGAATAGTTACAATTTTATATGGGTTATTTATATTTTTATTGTGATAGAGGTTTCGAAATACGGTAATAGTGATAGTTATTTTTTGCCATTACTAAAGATAATTTATAAAGTATTAGTCATATGACTTCATATTCATTATAAGGAAATGGTGTTGAAAATGAGTAGTGAACTAATGCTAAAGTTGATGTGTACTCGGTTAAGATTATGTTTTGATGCGTATGGAGTTGACGCATTTGATGTTCCCAAATTTTTTAAACCTGGAGAGTTTCTACGATCCGATTATTTGGATGACAAATCTCTTATCGATGCAATGACAGATGAGGGTATTACACAACTTGGTAATACATTTAATATTAATCCAGAGTGGTTGCTCGGAAGAAGTGATAACACTACTCCACCATATAATTACCACTGGTATAAAAGCGTTGGGTTTGTAGCTCAAAACTTAGCTAAATACTCTTGTTGTAATCAAAGGCCCAAAGTCTATTTCGTTGCTGAGTACGATAAGTCTAATCTAAGTCAAGATATGGCTAATGCCGCTAAACGTGGTCTTGATGGCGAACACTTTAACGTTGGAATCGTTATATGTCGCACTATTGATGTTAGTGGTGTTCAGATACCAATTTACGATGTTCTTGGTACGGGTTATTGGGATTATGTCAAAAGCAGATCTCATTTAAAGCTCTTGATGCTGTTTTGTAAGAAAACAGGGTTAGATTTTTCGGGTGTGAAGCTCAATCATGAAAAATATAACCAGTTATTTGAAGGTCAAAAGCTTCCTGCCGAGATTTTTAATAATATCGACAAGAAAAGTTCGTGGTCCATTGATGGACTGTTATCAGAAGATCCAGAAATAAACCCTGAATTTGAAGATCTCTCTATGTTACTGCGCGATGGTGCAAGTGAGGCGTATGACGAACACATACACATACATGAGAACGCGATATTAGCACCATGGAAGATTAATGACCTTAAAGCCTATCTAAAAGGTGATTTAACGATAGAAATTGAGTTAAATACGCATCAGGCCCTCTCTACATAATTGGAGTATCGGATCCAACACTTCTTCATTATTTTCAGAAAATGAGTAGAGCGATTGATCTTAATTTTACCATCAGTAGCTTTGCTCATAATTATCCTTTCTTTATAACCACTACCCCAACCTTTCACCAAATCGCTCCAACAAGAACTCAATAAACAATCGAAGCCGTTTGGGTTGGTACTGGCGGCTTTGGTAAATCACGTTTAAGTCGGCACTGGCTGAAGATGTCGATGCGTTGAAGTTCTTCATGTAACCATCAAGCACCGTCACTAATCGTTGCTCTTGTATGTCGTGCTGAATATCTAATATCGATTTTAACGCAATGCCTGCTCCATCTAATGCCCACTGGCGGATCACTTCACCATCATCTGAAAAACGTTTGGGTACTAGGGTTATCACTGTTTGTTGGTTGTCGTCTGTAAAATGCCATGTTTTCAGTTCTTCATTACTGCGGATCATGGCTAAACAATGATGATCGGCGAGATCTTGCGGTGTTAAGGGTGTGCCTTTGTTGGCCAAGTATTCGGGCGTTGCACATAACACTCGCCTGCTGGCTGCAAGTTTGCGAGAGATAAGGTTACTGTCCGCCAGTTCACCGTAACGGATCACAATATCAATCCCCGATTCTGCTAAGTTGGTGAGCTTATCGTCTAAATACAAGTACGGCACTACGTCTGGGTATAATTCGCAAAATGCCGATATGACGGGTGAGATGTATTGTTTGCCTATGTCTCGTGGCGCCGAGATCTTTAGCGTCCCTCGTACTTCTTGGCTACCGGTTTGAAGTAAGTTTTCTGTCTCTTTTACGCTATCGATGATCTCTAAACAGGCTTGATGATACAGCGCACCAGATTCGGTTAAAGAGATATGCCGAGTACTGCGATTAAGCAGCTTAACACCGTAGCGATCTTCTAATGCTTGCAGCCTAGCTGTTACCGTTGCGGGAGATAAACCTAACTCTCTGCCTGCTGCGGCCATGCCTTGATTTTTAACGATACTGATAAATAACGTCATATCAGAAAACTTATCCATGCCCTTTCCTTTTGTTTATTGTTCAGCTCAGCCAAATAATCTTTTTAAATTTACCCCAATTATCAAATTCTATCCAATGAATATACTGACGCCATCAAAACAAAAATGGCTAAATAGGAAATAACGATGAAGCTTTATATTTATGAACATTGCCCTTTTAGTGCTCGCGTCCGTTATGTGGCTGGAATGTTGAATATCCCACTGACGGTAACTTGTATTGCTTATGATGATGACAAAACCACGAATGCGCTCATCGGTACCAAGCAAGTGCCTCTTTTGATTAAAGATGATGGCGAAGCCTTAGCAGAAAGTTTAGATATTATTCAGTATTTCATTGAGTTAGTGCAGTCTAGAGAGACAGTTGAGATTTCTAAGGCTGTGTTTGATTGGCAAAAAAACGCGTTTCTTCCATTACAAAAAATCGGCTATCCACGTTGGGCAAACATGGCGTTACCTGAGTTTGAAACGGTTTCTGCCCGACAAGCTTGGCGAGCCAAGAAAGAATCAGCCGAGCTAAATTTTGATGCGTTATTGCAAGATACCCCGAGCATCGCTAATGACGTTGAGTCTCTTATACAGCAAGCAAAAACGATCTTGCAGTTAGAAACTAACCAAGCTGTTCTTTTGGTTGATGGCGCGATTATGTTCTCTATTTTACGTGGGTTCTTTAGTGCGCCTGAGATCAAGTGGGACAACACAGTAAAAGATTGGATGGAATCGGTCAGCGTTAAAACCCAAGTTTCACTACTTAAATAAGGTGTCGATAATGAGCAAGCTTTTTGAATCAACACAGCTTAACGAATTGAATCTACAAAACCGTATTGTTATGGCACCGATGACACGTGCGCGTAGTAGCCAGCCGGGTAATGTTCCAAACGCGATGATGGCGAGTTATTACCAACAACGTGCCAGTGCTGGATTAATTATCTCTGAAGCGACGCAGATTTCTGATGATTCGCAAGGCTATTCGTTTACGCCTGGTGTTTATACCGATGAGCAAGTATCGGGTTGGAATTCAGTAACACAAGCGGTACATAAGAACGGCGCGGCGATGTTTTGTCAGCTATGGCATGTAGGTCGTGTGTCTCACCCTGTATTCCAAAATGGTGAGAAGCCGATTGCGCCATCGGCACTTAAACCTGTTGAAACTAAAGTGTGGATTGCAGATGAACAAGGCAATGGCAACATGGTCGATTGTGTTGAACCAAGAGCTATGACACAAGCAGATATTGATCGGGTTATCGCAGATTTTGCTTATGCTGCAAAACGCGCCATTGATGCGGGATTCGATGGTGTCGAAATTCACGGCGGTAATGGCTATCTTATCGATCAGTTCTTGCGTACTAACTCTAATCATCGTACAGATAGTTACGGTGTCACTAGAGAAAATCGTATTCGCTTCTTACTAGAAGTTGTTGATGCTGTTAGTAATATCATTGGTGCTAATAAAGTGGGTGTTCGACTTGCGCCCTTCATCACTTTCAAAGATATGAATTGCCCTGATATTGTGCCGACTATTTTAGAAGCAGCAAAACAACTTCAAGCCCGTGACATTGGTTACCTGCATTTATCAGAAGCGGATTGGGATGATGCGCCAGTGATCCCCGAACAGTTTAGAATTGAACTGCGTGAGTATTTCACTAATACGATCATTGTTGCATGTAGTTATACGCAAGCATGTGCGGATGAAGTGCTTAATAAAGGCTATGCAGATTTGGTGGCGTTTGGTCGTCCGTTTGTGGCTAATCCTGATTTTGTCTCACGCCTACAGCACCAACAACCATTAGCAGAACTGGATGGTGCGACGCTATTTGGCGGTAATGACCACGGTTATACCGACTATCCTACTATTGGCTAATTAAGCCCTAATTCTGAAGGCATAAGTATTAAGGCCAGAGTATTTAAAGCAAGCGTATTTAAGGCATGGGTTGTTTGCTCATGCCTTTTTTATACGTATAACTTGGCTTTATGCCAATCGCCCTGCTTGCTTTAATATCCCGTTAAATATCGATTCACTAATATCAGTAGGAAAATCGTTGGGTAATTGCTGACGGACTTTTTCTATCGCACTTGGCGCTTGGTTTTTCATTTCGAGCATTAATTCATTGGCACGTTGGGTCGAAAATCCAACCGTTTTTGCTGTACTTAAAAAATGCCGAGGCTGAATGGTTTGCCATTTGTAATATTTCTTGGTGCCCGTTAATGCCATTGCCATTTTTGCTTTCTGTTTCGGTATGCTGTTTGAATCCATTAAAGGATAAGCAGAAATAATGTCGTATAACGGTGTCATACTGTAACGGCTTTCAGGTTCTAGAAATAAGCTGAAGTTTTTACCGTGTCCATCAATGGCTGCTAACAACCAAAACAAGATCTGTGCTTTGAAAAATACTTCTCGATCTTGGGTTGATGTTCGTGAACCTAATAGAAATTGCATAATACTGGCAATGTTTGGCCCACCGTCCGATTCATATTTTAATGCCGGCGCAACACCTAACGCTTGGCACATGTCTTCTTGGGGTAAACGCATTAACCAACTGCCGTCTTGTGACCATCGACGATCAAAGCGCGTTAACGCTAATGCTTTTACATCTTCAACATTGATGATGCTGGCATCGTTCACTTCAAAGCCAAATGCTGCCGTGATTTTTAAACATAACCATTCGTTTTCACAGCTATCGCTTAAGTCTATGTTTTTGTGCGGTAAGATCCCGATTGGCAATTTCAGAATATGGCTGGTTGGGGTCGAACCTAACGGTAAATGCCACTGATTTTGATACCATAACAAGCCCGTTTTTTCCTGTGCGCCGGCTATAGATATACGAAAGTCGTCCATATCATCTAGCATGCCGAGTGGCGCATCGCTTTGGTAACCTCGTAATACCTGTGCCATTCGAGATTCGGTTAATGGTTCTGCTTGTATTTGCCTGACATCCTGTAGGCTATGTTGTGGTGAATAAAGCTGAATAGCACCAACACAATCGCCACCTATTTTGCTTAGTAAATCAAAGGGGCGTTTGGTAGCCGCTTGAAATCGAGATTGAATACGGCTGCGAATTTCTTCGTTATCAGGCAATAAATTATCGAAGAAGTTGTAAGGAATATCACCATGATAAGCATCGTGGCGTAACGGCATAGAAAGTGAGATCGCACGGGCTCCTGCTCGTGATAACCATGTTGGATCATATTGAAACAATATCGCACCAGAGCTTGCTTTGGTTAAGCTGCCGACTAAGATCCCATTCATTGCAACCGTTAACACATCCATGTTTACCACTCCTCATTCCATTTCTGTTGTGTGGTGTGTGGTTCGCTGTTTGTGTTACGCGGTTGAACATGCAGCTCTAGATCTAATGCGGCGAGTAATTTAAAAAGCGTTTCTAGCTTGGTACTTTCTGGGTTATTTTCGAACGCAGATACGGTGGTTTGTTTAATACCGACCAGTTTAGCTGTATCACTTTGGGTTCTGCTTTGGGCTTTACGTTGATCTCGCACTGCATTGGCGAGCATTTTAGCTGATGTGATTTGCATGGTTCCCACTTTGAATTATCCGCTATAAAGGATATTTAAAGTATATCCCTTATAGCGGATATTTACAATTTATCCGCTATAAGGGATATTATTGTGTTATCCCCTATAGCGGATAATACGTTGATACCCATTCCGTTGTGGAAGCGTTTTTCCCAACCCACTTGTAGATCGGCAAGTATATGAATAGATTCGGGATGGAAACTGAATACTGCATTATTTGTAGTTATATGAAGAGTATCTAGCTGACTATTGATTGACTGCATGCATATAACATTAGGTGAAATATCAACACATAAACTGCATTAATAAAAAGGGAATAAACACAAATAACTCTTTCTAGTTAAAAATGTCTATTCCTTTTGTGTTTTATCATTTGAAAGCAGATATTGTTTTATCTTACTTTTTAGCCGCTCGTTGCTGCTCTTTATGGGCAAGTTTGGCTTTTTTACGTTGCTCTATTAGTTGAGCAGCATCACCGCCGACATGGGTTTCACCACGTGCATTCGCTAATTGCACTTGTTTTTCACGTTCACGGAAACGGGCTTTTTGCTCTTCGCTGTGTTTATCAATACATTTTGGACAACTTACGCCTTTTTCAAAATGCTCTGATAATTGTTCTTCTTGTGTGATTGGCAATCGACAGGCATTACACACATCGTAATCACTTTTTTCTAGTTGGTGGTTTACTGCAACTCGCCCATCAAACACATAGCAGTCGCCTTCCCACATGCTTTCTTCTTGTGGGACTTCTTCAAGGTATTTAAGAATGCCACCTTCAAGGTGATAAACTTCTTCAAACCCTTGCTCTTTCATGTATGCAGTTGATTTTTCACAACGAATACCGCCAGTACAGAACATCGCAACCTTTTTGTGCTTATTAGGATCAAGGTTATCTTTCACGTATTGCGGGAATTCGCGGAAGGTTTCTGTATTTGGATTTACGGCGTTTTTGAATGTACCAATATCGACTTCGTAATCGTTACGGGTATCAACCAGAACAACATCAGGATCTGAAATTAATGCGTTCCATTCGTTAGGTTTTACGTAGGTTCCCACCACGTGACGAGGATCGATCCCCTCCACACCCATAGTAACGATTTCTTTCTTCAGTTTTACTTTGGTGCGGTTAAATGGCTGCTCTGCATTAAATGATTCTTTATAAACAACGTCAGCTAAGCGCGGATCTTGTTTAAACCAAGCTAGTAACGCATCAATAGATTCTCGTTTACCTGCTACGGTGCCATTGATCCCTTCACTCGCAAGAAGCAGTGTGCCCCGAATGTGATTAGCTTCGAGCAATTTCGTTAATGGTTGGCGAATTTCTTGGTAGTTATCTAATGCGACAAATTTATACAGCGCACATACAACGTATTGAGACATGTTTTTTCCTTCTGCGAGCTGGAGCGTAAATCCAGTGCTTTATGTATTCTATTTATAATAGTGAGTTTAAAACTTGCGCAGTATAGCTAAGTCGGTGTATGACAAAAACCAACTAAAATCAGGGATATATATCGGCAATTATTGTAGGGCTTTAAAGGAAAGCGTTGATACTAAGTGATTTACAACGCTAATTGTACTAGTGCTTAAAACATAAAAAAGGACATACACGCAGAGGTATATGCCCTATTAAATCACGTATGATGTAAAAGTTAGTTATTTACAGTTAAATTCCATCATAACTTTATGCTCTGAATTTAGTACATCACCACCTAAGAAAAACTTGCTCGCCGTGTTTGCAAGCTCAGTGGTTTTCTCATCAACGGCATGATCGAAATTACTCTATTCAGAAATCACATAGAAGGATTTACCTAAATCTTTACATGTCTTTTTTGCCGTCGCATTTGCAATTTGTTTTGCTTCTTGCGCACTGCTGCCAGTCGCTTCTACTGTATAAGAGTTCTCTTTCGGTGTAACAATACCGGTCTGTGCAGCACAACCTGTAAGAGCTAGGAATAAAGGTGTTGATTTCTACATGTACACGCTAGATTCTGCACCAGCAAGTGGCGAGCACTGGGTAACGAAGAAAGAGTCAGATAAGTATAATCTGATTCAAAATATTACAGACTAATAAAAAAACCGACATGTTGTTAGCATGTCGGTTTTTCTGGTTTTATCTTATTGTTTGGTTATCGTTCTAATGAATGCTACCGATACGGTTGAAGCGAACACCATTAGGTAACCAATGTGGCCACATTGAGTCTGGGTTATGGTTGAAAGTAAAGCTAATCCAAATGAAGGTCGCTTTACCTACTAAGTTCTGCTCTGGCATAAAGCCCCAGTAACGGCTATCTAAGCTATTATCTCGGTTGTCACCCATTGCAAAGTAATGACCCTTTGGCACTACCCATACACCCATTGGTTGACCTGGCTGTTGGTAATAACGATTAATTTGCTCTGGTAAAGTTGGATCACGCAGAATGTGGTGAGTCACCTTACCCAGTTCTTCTTTATACTCGTTTAGCTGTGTACCTAATTCAGTGAAATTAGTTAAGCCAACATATTGTTTTGGTACTTCTTTTGCTACTGGACATACTTTCTGTCCGTTACAAGCTGGTTTGATATAAAGGGTTTTGTTTTGGTAAATAATAGTATCACCCGGTAAACCAACCACGCGTTTGATTAAATCAATTTTCGGATTTGATGGATCAATAAATACTGCTATGTCACCACGTTGTGGCTTACCTGTTGGTATTAATGTTTTGTGGAAAATAGGATCGCGTAGGCCGTAGGCGAACTTTTCTACCCCAATAAAATCACCAGGTACTAATGTCGGCTGCATAGAGCCACTTGGAATTTGAAAAGGTTCGATAATAAATGATCGAATAATTAAAATAGCAAATAACACCGGAAACATTGAGCGTGCTTGAGCAACCCAACCTGTGTTCTCCTGTTTAACCCCTTCTCGTTTAGGTTGCCACACGAACTTATCTAACGCGAAAATAACACCTGTTATTAAGGTCGCGAGAGTAAGAATAAGTGCGAACATTTCTGCAGCGTTGAATATTGAAAGCATGTGCTATCCCAAAAACTGTGTAAATAGAATAATCTATAAATAATATTATTGCGTATTGAACATGATTAATGTGCTAAATAAAACGGTTATATTTCGGAAACTATGATCTCAATTTATCAATCTATTTGATCTCATCGCTTTTACTAATGTTTTATGTTGCTCATTTTATTGATAATCCCCTCATTCTAATAGAATGATAGGATACAGAGTAAAGCCTACACCAAGATTGAGCTCTGTGAGTATTTTAATGATGCTAGGGCTTAATCGCTTGGTGAATGCCCCATGCTGTAAGATGTTTCATAACCATGTTAACGCATTTGTGTTCAATTTCATCCCTTTTCTGATTAGCTTCATTAGGTATATCGTTCAGCCATTGGCAATTAGGCTATTTATATAAACATAAGCTTACATTCTATATTGGTCTAGTAATTCAAAATATTACTAACGGTTGTTTAGCATTTGAATGTTGTTCGGACTAATTTTAGTTCAAAAAATGGCCTTAATGTATAAAATCATCACTTTATGTAATTAATTTATAAAATATTTTCTCAATCGCTGTTATTCTTAAGGGGTATTATGTTACGTTTTATAGATAGAAGCATATTAAACAGAGTTATTATTGTGAAGATGCCCATAGCAACAAACAAAATCTTTTTTTACGCGTCGTTAGTATCTACTATTGTTTATACTTGTGAGTTATTTTACTTAACATTACATCGGACAACCACACTGCCCCATTGCATTATTATTTCCCTTTTAAAATGTGTGGCAAGCTGCGTTATCTGTTTAATTTCATTACAATCTATCTATCATAAACGAGAAGATAAATTTAATGAGAAAATGAAAAAGTATGATGATCCTACTTTAAGCCATGAGAGTTCGGAAAATAAACACCGTTAAAGTGAATGTCTTAAGCCTAGCTTCAGCTTCTTTGAGATATAAAGCATTTCGGTTCATAAAACCAATACGTTAAGGGTTAAAAATGCGAATAGGAATTGTTGGGCTAGGTGATATTGCACAGAAAGCGTATCTCCCAATTATGACGCAACTGAAAAATGTAGAGTTAATTTTTTGTACACGCAACCCTACCGTTTTAAATGCATTAGCTGATAAGCATAATGTCACTTGCTGTTTTGATGATTACCGCCAATTAAATAAAAAGAATATAGATGCGGTGATGATCCATGCTGCAACACGTAGTCACTATGACATAGCGCATTGGTGTATAAAGCAAGGTATTCCTACGTTTGTTGATAAACCGTTAGTTGATAATGCAGAGCACGTTGAACGTCTTTACGAGCTTGCAGAACAACATAACACCCCACTTTATGTTGGTTTTAACCGTCGTCATATCCCTCTATTTAACAAACATCTACCAGAGTTAGCTTCCGGAAATATTGGTGAATTACATTCACTGCGTTGGGAGAAAAATCGCCATAATCTGGTTGGTGATATTCACACCTTTATCTTTGATGATTTTATTCATGCACTTGATAGCGTTAACTTAAATACTAAATCGACACTCGATGATGTTTATGTTACTCATCAAATGTTTGGTGATCAGCTTTCACGTGTTGATGTGCAATGGCAAGCAGGACAATGTCTGCTACATGCTTCGATGAATCGTTTAAACGGCATTACCAATGAATGTGTTTCTGCCACTTATCATAACCAGTCTTACCAATTTACTTCTTTTATGCGTGGTCAACGCTGGCTAAATAATGAAGAAAGAATTTTAACATCAGAAGATTGGATGCCAATGTTAGCAACCAAAGGGTTTGATGCGATGATTTCTGATTGGTTAAGTGTGGTAGAGTCTGGCAATATGCCACTGCATACTATAGAACGTAACATTTCAACGCACCAATTAGCGGATGCCATTGCCCTTCAATTAGAGACATTATTTATCCGTTAATGGATTGATATTATTGAATATAAAGATAAATACCATTATCGCTAAAATAAAAGAATGGTATTTATCTTAATGGTGGTATTCAAATGTTTTTTGATATTGTTTTAGGCTCAGACCAAATTGATGTTGAAAACGTTGTGCAAATCGGGCTTCTGATTTGTAACCACATAAATGCGCAAGCTCTATTTGTGAATATGGCTTAGTTTGCAATAAGCTTAATGCATAACCCATTCTCAGTTCTGCTAATACATCCCTAAATTGGGTATTCTCGTCTTTTAAGCGCCTAATTAATGTCGATTTACTTAATCCGAAATGATCACAGACCGATTCAATTGAATGATTGGCTTTGGGATCATCATTAAAATATTGGGTTAACTTGTCTCGCCAGCTTAAATTTCGCATTGAAAATAACTGATGAAGATAACCATTGTTAGCAAGATGCTCAAATAATGCATTAACGATATGTGTTTGCACGTTGGGCTGAATATCCTTCGGCATTGTTATTATACTTTGCCATAAGTATTTCGCCGTTCCATCTAGGCTATATTCAGGTGTTAAACCGTCTTTCTGATTTTCTTGCGACCGTTGAATTTGCTCATCCGTTGGTCGGATCAAAAAACTCAGTTGGGTTGAGAAAAATTGGGTTTGGTTAGGGGTATTGATAAAGGTCAATGATGTATTGCCATGTGCCAATAACCAGTTATTGCTATTGAAGGTGATCCAGTCATTTTGCCAATGCAATTGTTTATTACCCTGTTGAATCCAGAAAATGGAAGGGTAAATAATCGGTACATTACGCAGGTGCTGCGGTCGATTACCATTATAATAATTAAGTTTGATTATGCCTGACATGTTTTTTTTATATAAACCTTGTGACTGGTTATTGATGATACACAATAAATAGACACAAGGTTTATCTCAATGATTATTAATATAAGCGTTATTTATCGAACATATGTTGGGGTAATCGTTGATTTGCCCAATGCTGTTGCGTTTAGCATAAAGCTAACTAATGCACATGATGCATCATCTGGCACTTCAAGTTTTTCTACTGGCAGTGCCCATACTGTAAATTGGTAACGATGCATACCGTGACCTTCAGGAGGACAAGCGCCGCCGTAACCGTTAAACCCATAGTCATTACGCATCTCTAAACCAGCCGCAAGTTTGCCTGATGCGCCCTGCTCAAGTGATGTAGTCGATGCTGGGATATTGATCACTTGCCAGTGCCAGAATCCGCTTTCTGTTGGTGCGTCTGGATCAAAACAAGTTATTGCAAAACTTTTTGTTCCTTCAGGTGCGTTTTCCCATGATAGCTGCGGAGAAACGTTATCACCGTCGTGTCCGAAGCTGTTAAATGAAAAGCGCTTGTCTTTTAATTGGCCTTCTACAATGTCTTGGCTATGTAATGTGAAAGTTGTCATTTTTTATATCCTATTATTTGCTGTTGGAATAATGATAGAACTATTTTGACAAAAAGGAATAACAATAAGTTCCAAATTTCGTTTAAAATATTTATTTTTGATACTTATTGTTTAAGCTGTAAATTATTTTTGTTGAAATGCTAATCGCTTTTTCAGTGTGGGTTAATGAATGGCGTTATGACAGTATCAAATGAACGTTATTTTGATTAACTATCATTAAAGATGTGACAAAGATCTCTGTTGTTATTGGGCAACAGTATTAATGAATACAACTAATTACAACGATTTAAATCTTGAATTGATGTTAGTTACTACTGTTTATAAAATCAGTGTTGTTATATACAGTTGGATGTAATTACTATATGCGTATTGAATTAATGCTTAATAAACTCAACCTATCTGATGCTCATTTTTCAAAGATTGATGATGAATTTAACAGAAGAGTATTAATGAACTGGCCGGATGCAAATATTCGTGTTCGTCTTGGTGGTGGAAATAATCTCACAGTGCTTGGTGGTTTTGCCGATGATAAAGAACGCGTTGAAGCACTGCTACAGGACATGTTTGATGAAGCAGACGATTGGTTATACAACGATCACGATATGTATTAATTAAGATATAAGATTCTTAACCTGATTTTGTAGCACGTCAATTTGGTTTTTTATCTTTCTTTTTTGGCTATCTATAAAATAACTTTCTTCACCTATAATAACTATATCTTCAAATAGTTATATGGTTTTATTATGAGTGATTTTGTTTCTAAAAACATCTGGTCTGATTTTACAAAAGAACCTGATATGCCAGGTTTTAGTTTCCGAGATACAGATGAAAAGAATGAAAACTGTGTAACAGCTTTACTTGAACGATGGGAAGCTGGTACGTTTGAAGCACCCCATCATCATCCTAATGATGACATGTCGATCATTGTTAAAGGTGAAATTGTTATTCAATTTTACGTCAAGAAAGATGGTGAACTCGCTAAAGATGGTGATGAAATGACGCTAACTGCAGGCCAAACGGGTTATATTCAAGCAAACAGAATACATAGTGTTTTATACAAAACTGATTGCGATATGGTGTATATCCAAGATCGTGTATTTGGTTTTGAGAGTGACGAATAATTAGATGCTATCTAAAGCAGCCATTCTTCTGAGTGGCTGTTTTTGTTTACAGCACAATCCATGGTTCATGTTCAACGAGTTCAATCGTTACTTTCTCCTCTCTTATTACAAAGTTTAGTGTTTCTTTATAGTGATCAATTTCATCTTGGTTATTACAGGGCCAGAAGAAATGAATACCGTAACTTACGCTGATCACACCACTATTTGAATCTTGTGCCATTTCTACCATATCAACATGTAGGCTAGCTGTTGCAAATTGATATCGAAGATCTTGTTGATCATGTTTAGTGAACAAAGCGGGTGAAAATTTATCTTCATGGCTTTGTACATATTCGATTATATTTTCCGCGATGGAAAGCTTGTTATTAACTGAAAACGTGACTGTTTGTATTGTCATGATCGACCCCTATCAAATTAAGACTATCATTACATATTTACTATAAAACGTCAGTTCTGATAACAATACGTTATTTTACTATTGTCACTAGCGACAATTGTTGAATCAGCAGCTTTATTTATTGTGATGGATGAATCATCTTCCATAGAACCATTTATTGTACTGTTCGCCGTATTGCACATAGTGGCAATTGACTCCTCTTTCATGTTTAATTCAACAAGGTTAACGCCTGATGTTAAAGAAAATAAAGAATCAGTGGCGAGTGATAATTTTAAAACTCCAATGGGTTTATTGATCTCAATAGATGATGATTGAAAGGCATTAACGATAACTTTTTCAGCAACAATACCGACCTTCACATGCGAATTGTCTGTTGCAGTTATATCGAGATTCGTTGTTGAACCGTGAAGTTCGGCATAACTTTTATTCGATACATTAGCGGTGAATGTAGTTTCATCTAGCGCACAGCCATCAATATTTACCTTTGCGTGATTAGCGATATCAATTTTATTCAAAGGTTTAGAAACAATAACACGAGCCGTAATGTTAACCTTAGGGTTATCTTTATCTGTAGAATATAATTTAAGTGTCGCATCATTCACTTGTAACATCACCATTTCGAGTTCATCACCCGTAAACGATATTGATGGTAACTTTCCGCAACTTATATCTAACACTAAATTGTTAAGGCTCATATCTATTTCATTAAATTGCTTGAGATAGATATTCGTTGCACTTACTGAAGTAGAAAAAAGGCAACAAAGCCAAATAGCTCTCTTTAACAATTTCATACCTACATCATTTTATCTCCATTAACTTTAATTATAAGTAATAACTTTCTAATTCAGCGTATTAAGTTTACAACCCATGTGTGACAGGGTAACACTTTTATGAATCACTAATTCGTAGGTTAATCTCTTAATTCATTTAAAATACCAACAAAAAAAACATGGTTAATAACAGTCAGTATATCTTTGTTGATGATCCAGATCTTTCGACTAACTAACAGATTTATATAGTAATTAAATTTAAGTCTTATATAATATCTCTTATAGCAGATCTAAAATAACTTATGTAATGCAGAACAAATTCCCTATCGATCCAAGAGCCGCGAGTTTAAGAACCACATCGTTACGTCAGCAAACACAATTAGCAGAACGCATTAATCATATAAATTATGCTTCGACTAATCCTGCGTTATCTTATGTGTATTCATTATCAGCGACTGACACCACCGGCGGTCAAGCTAATGCGCGTTATTCACTTGAAAGGCTTGCACGCTATGTATTGGGAGATAGCTTCCAACTCATTGATTGGATTGAACTATTTAATAATCAAGAAAAGCTGATTGATGCAGTTAAGTCATTTCTGATTGCTCGCGCTAAACAAAAAGCTAAAATGAAAAATCATTACTTCAGTGCGAATGAGCCAATAAAGAACTTACAAGTAAAGCCATTACTTAACGCTTTATTGAATGTAGCTAAATTTCTTAGAGATAATCAAAACTTACCTGCCTCTCGTGTTGTTGAATTTAAAGATCGTGTCGCAGTTTTTGATCTTGGAAGTTTTAAAAACTCAACGATAGAAAGTGGTTGGCTTCAACCGATTTTACCTCAGCACTATGCGTTTGAATTATCAAAACAATCAAAAGTGATGTTAGAGGCCTTTAGTTGTTTTTGTATTCGAAGTTGTATTGAGCGTTTTGATTGGACTGGTATTTTATATGCCCCTATTCTTCAATCAACGATGCAATCGTTTTTAAGTGATCGAATAGATAACCAAATCAGCGATCAAAAAAAAGCCTATGCGCCAGCAACTGCTGATAATTTACTTCGCATGTTACGCGGTGTAGCTCAACATGCCTGGCTCGCTGAGTTGATCTCAGTTGAAAATTTAGAACGTATAAAAGCAATTAAATTACCGAGGGGATCTCGTCAATCCAGTGGCAGATACCTTAGCTATAATGAATTAGATCATATTTCAGCTATTACGCTTAATCAAAAGAATGAAACTAAGGCATTGAGAGATAATGCTATTTTTTGGTTAATGTATGAGGCAGGTTTACGGCGAGCAGAAGTGGTCAATATAAATACCTTTGATATTGATATGGATCGGTGCCAGCTACGTGTTGTTGGTAAAGGTAATAAGGAGCGCTATGTTCCTTTCTCTCGAAATAGTGATTTATATAACGCGATGGAAAAATGGCTAGCCATTCGTTTGCAAGATTTTAACCCGAATTTACCTGCATTATTTTGCACTATTAATCGTTACCAAACATTGACTTATATGCGTTTAACAACACAAACACTTAATGATTTGTGTAAAAAACTCAATATGTTAGGTTTTTCTCGTATTGTTTCACCCCATGATTTTCGACATTCAGTGGCAACTAATCTTTTGCGTTCAGGTTACGACTTATTATTAGTCAGTAAATTTATGGGACATAGTAGTATTACGACAACCCAACGCTACGATAGACGTACTGATGATGATTTAAAAGGTGTAGTTCCGAGTCGGTAATGTAATTGATAACCTTATGTATTTTATAAAATAACTGCTTACCTCACATTTATTGTAAAACTTAATACTAGTAATTAACACTTATGAAATATAATACGCCATAGAAAGGAGTATTTATCATGAAAATGTGTGTCATTAGCTCATTAATTTCGATTTTTTTACTTATCTCTTTCCCTTCTGAGGCTCAAAGTGTGAAACAGTATAAGAATCAATACAGTGTTATACCTTGTGAAGGCTTAAAAACGAAACTAGAAAGCTTAGAAAAGCGTTCTAAAATGATCTTAAACGTTGCATCAGAGAAAGCTAAAAAAGAATTTAAATATAAAAATAAAGCACTACGTTTATTGATGAAACAAAAAAACTGCCAATAAATAACAAACAAGTGACGTTTGGCTTTTATTCATCTAATTGATTGGATGTATTATTTAAGAAAGTGTCACCATTAGGTATATGTTCAAGGCAACAACAAGAGCAATGATAACAATACCTGCATAACTAACGTATTTATTGTTTTTAAACTCACCCATTAGTTTTTCATTATTAGTGAAAATGAGTAACGGTATAATAGCTAATGCAATACCAAAACTAAGAACGACTTGACTCATCACTAAAATTTCAGTGGTATTAATAGCAAGCCCGATAACGATAAATGATGGGATCATTGTAACAAGACGGCGTAATAACAAAGGGATCTTAAATTTTACGAAACCTTGCATTACGACATCTCCAGCCATCGTGCCAACAACAGTCGATGATAAGCCTGATGCGATAAGAGAAATAGCAAACAATGTAGATGCCGCTTGTCCAACAAGTGGCGTTAATGTTTTGTACGCCGTTTCAATCCCAGCAATATCTTGATTACCTGAATAATGGAAAACGGCTGCTGCCATTGCCACAATTGCAATATTCACAAAACCTGCAATAACCATTGCAATGAGTACATCTAAACGTGTTGATTTTAATCTTTTTGCTTTTGTTTCACCGTAAGTATTTTTAAATAGCGCCGAGTGTAAATAAATAACATGCGGCATTACTGTTGCACCTAAAATACCTGCAGCTAAATAAATTTGATGTGAACTATTTAACGTTGGAATAGCAAGACCTTTTATCATCTCGCTTGCAGCAGGATGAGCAAAGAAAAGTTCAATAACATATACAACAGCTACGACTAATAATAATGTTGCAATGACAACTTCTAATGGTTTCTGGCTTTTATTACTTAATAATAAAATAGCCATTGTTACTATGGCTGTTATTATTGCTCCTTCCATTAAACTAATACCAAACAATAATTGGAAACCAACAGCAGCACCAATAAATTCAGCTAAATCCGTCGCCATAGCTATAATTTCGGCCTGAATCCAATATGGAGCTATCGCCCATTTGGGTAGATGTTCTCGTAAATGTTCCGCGAGATTTTTCCCCGTCACTATACCTAACTTTGCAGATAGGTATTGGATCAACATAGCCATTAGGTTTGCCCAAAGAACAACCCATAATAACTGATAGCCAAAAGAAGAGCCCGCTTCTATGTTTGTAGCAAAATTACCGGGATCAATATAACCAATAGCCGCAATGAATGCTGGACCTAGAAGTAGTAGTTTTTTCTTTAGTTTTAAACTGAAGATAGCCATTTCGGGCTTAACAGAAATTGTGGTAGAGACCATAGCTAACTCCTTAAACAATAACTTCATCATACATCGATACAAATGAGAATCAATATCATTTAGGTGCTATTAGTGGTTGGTAAGATTTCATAAAATTTATAGTTTTTATTATTAAAACGTGAGATTTTATTTCTATAGTGACTAGTAGATACTTTTTAGGTATCTTTTATTGAATTTATAATGTGAAGTAGTATTAATTTTTTATTAACTGATTAATAAAATGGGTGAATAGAATAAATCTTTATGATAGTGTGAGCCTAGTTGCTTATTGATAGTTGGCTTATAAACTTTAAATATAAATATCATAAAGGAATCTGAAATGGATATAAACAAAGAAGAACAATTTCCACATGGCGGGGATATCGTTCATTTATACCTAAAAGAAATATCAGAAAAGCCACTTTTAACGAAAGAAGAAGAAATTTTATATAGCCGAAAAAGCTTGTGCGGTGATGCTAATAGTAAAAATGTATTGATTGAGAGTAATTTACGATTAGTCGTAAGTATCGCAAAAAAATACCGAGGCAGTAACATACATATCAGTGATTTAATTGATGAAGGTAATATCGGATTAATGACAGCTGTTGAAAAATTTGATCCAGAAAAAGGGTTTAGATTTTCAACATACGCTACATGGTGGATAAAACAAACAATAGAACGTGCAATACATAATCAAGGAAGAACGATACGCTTACCTGTTCATGTATCAAAAGAAATTAACACCATTGTTCGGACGCATAAACAATTAGTAAAGAAAAACAATCAGGAACCAAGTACAGAGTTAGTTGCTGAAGTTTTAAATAAAACCCTTGATGATGTATCGACAACCCTTTCTTATGACACTCCTATTGTATCGTACGATCAATCATTCTCAAATGAAGCAAGTAATCAGTCAATAGCGGTATTAATTGCAGATGAAAACAGTGCAAAACCTGATGAACATGTTGATGATTTAGCAATCCAAAAAATAACATCCAACGTACTCAATTGTTTAAATAACCGAGATAAAGAAATCATATGTAGAAGATTTGGTTTACAAGGTTATGAAGCACAGACTTTGCAAGAAGTTGCAGAAGAAGTGGGACTGACAAGAGAACGTATTCGCCAATTACAAGTTACCTCATTAGCAAAACTTAAAAGCTCACTTAGCCGTGATAACTATGATATCTCTGTTTTGTTTGCTAACAGTTAATATTTGTTTGAGAGTATTAAGCACGTAGGTTTACGTGCTTTTTTTTATTAATATGAGCTATAAATAAAGCATATATATTTTTCTTAAGGTTTTTTATGCGCTTAAAAGCTCTGATTATTGTGAGTTCTGCCTTCTTCTTTGCTGGCTGTAGTAGTTACGGTATCACTGAAAGTGAGATGCAAAACTACATAAACAAAGAAACGAATGTTGAACGCTCTGTTGGTATTCAAGGTATCGCCTACGCAACAGGTAAGTTTGAAAAAGTAAAAGTAGGCATTGGCCGTGTCGCGGACAATCGTGTTAGTGTTGATACTACAGCTAGCGCTCAACTAGAGCTTGCTGGCCAACCACCTCAAGATATTGTTGTTAAAGCAAATTTCAGTGCCATCCCCTATTATAATCAAAATGAAGGGGCGATATATTTACGTGGTTTAAATATTGAATCATTGACAATAAAACCGGAGAAGTTTAATAACATACTGACTAAACCGGTTATCACTCCATTTGTTTCACTTATTGGACAGGTGCTATCAACCAAACCTGTCTATAAGCTAGATGAAAACGAAATGAAACAAGCGTTGCTTAAATCTACTAAGCCTGAATTAATTATTAAAAATCATCAATTAGTTCTCGATTGGTAAGTTGTTTTCATTATAGGTTATAAAGTTATAGTGCATTAGGAGTTAATATTTATACCACATCCAAGCCTATAAGCTGTTTCGATTATTCTATAAAAGAAGGGCTTGCATAAAGCAGCCCTTCTTTTTAACTAATTGATGTTATTAAGTTAAGATCAAATATTTGGTTGTGAAAAGCATCAAAGCTAACACCCATACCGGCCATTTGAAATATTTAAACGCAATAAATCCAACCACAACTGCTACAACATCAAATCCGGTTTTAACGCCACTGGTAATAATTGGACTAACAAAAGCACTGGCTAATAGTCCAACAACACAAGCATTGACTAAAGTGATTGATTGTTTTAATCGTTGATGCTCAAACAACGCTTTCCATGCTGGAAGAAATGCAAATAGTAATAAACTGCCAGGTAAAAACACAGCAATGGTTGCTATCAAGCTACCTAACACTGGGTGTATACCGTCTATCGAAGCACCTAAATAACTAGCCATAGTGAACATTGGACCAGGTACAAGCTGTGCAGATGCGTAAGCATTAATAAAGGTAGACTCCCCTACTAACCCTTCCATCATTGGTTGTAGGAGTGGTAATACAACATGCCCACCGCCAAAAACAAAACTCCCTGCTTGGTAGAAGATATTAAATAAATTAATACCGCTATTGTAAGGTGCTAATAAGGGTAACCCCACTAACAACACGCCAAATGTAACTAAAATACCAAGGTGTGGTTTTATGCTAGTCGTTAGTTTATTTGTTGGTGTAATCTGCGTTTTAAATGACAATGCGTAGCCAACAGCTGCCGCGACACAGATAGGCAACACTTGACCAAGTAGACCGGAACTAAAATAGACCCAAATAGCTGTCACCACTGCCACGGTAATTGTTAGGGCTGTCGTTAAGTTCTTTTTAGCCATTCCCCATAGCGCATCAGCAACGACGATAACGGCAAGTAGTTTTGCCGCGATGATTAAACTATCAACAACAGAGTTAGACGTTACACTGCTACTAACAATGGCAAGTCCTGTTAATAATGCAAAAGAAGGTAAAGTAAAACCCATAAAGGCAGCAACGGCGCCTAAATATCCCGCTTTCTTATAACCAATATACATACCAAGTTGGCTACTGGCAGGGCCCGGTAAAAATTGACATAACGCTACAGCATGAGTGAAATCATCATCAGAAATCCATTTTTTTTCTTGTACAAAAGAACGTTGAAAGAAACCAATATGTGCTGCTGGGCCGCCAAAGCTATATAGACCCAATAATAAAAAGGTGGTAAAAACGGTAAACATGCATTCCTCCATTAGCAATAGCGCTATCATAACGTTTCCGTTCTAATTATTTAAATCGTTTAAAATGATGTAAGTTATTATTTATATTCATACATATAGATTGATGTTTATGAGGCAAAAAATCATAATGCATAGATAGTGTTAATCGATTATTTTGTTACGCCATATCATCGTGACAGCGTAACTTGGAATACCAAATGCTTGATAATTTGCAACAGATGGTAATACTGGCTGCTATTGGTCATGAACAAAATTTCACAAAAGCTGCTGATCGTTTGGGAATATCAAAGTCTCAGGTAAGTAAGCAAATAAAATGTTTAGAAGAAAGGTTAGGCTGTCAGCTTGTTCAACGCAGTACACGTACCGTTGTATTAACTGAAATTGGCGTGCAATACGCAGACTATGGCCAACAATTAATTGATACAGTTAATGAAGCGGAAGCCATGGTGGCGGGATATCGAAATGAAATTACAGGTCTATTACGAATTGGCATCGCTCAATCTTTCGGTAATATTCATATCACTTCCGCATTAGCTGAGTTTCAAAAGCAAAATCCTGAACTAGAGCTTGAAATTAGTTTATTTGATCACCGCCCAAACCTTTTAGAAGAAGGCTTTGATTGCTGGATTGCTATTCATGAACATCCACCTGAAGGAATGGTAGCCCGAAAGCTCGCCAAATGTGAATTCGTCGTTGTCGCTTCCCCTGATTACATAGCACAACATGGTGAGCCCATTATCCCTGGTGATTTACGTCAACACAATTGTATTACTTACCAAAGCCGCGAGCGTAAATATGTAAACTGGGAATTTGGACGAGATGGATTAAAGCAATCCATTCGAGTTAATGGTAATTATCGTATTGATAATGCACCTGCAGTGCTTGATGCTGCAGTCAGTGGTTTAGGTATTGCTTATCTCTCAACCTATCTGCTAACGGACGAGATTAAAACAAATAAGTTAATCACTTTACTTAATGATTGGAAAACCACAGTAGAATTACCTATTTATGCTGTTTACCCTAGACGTAAATATCTTGCACCCAAAGTACGTTGTTTTATTGATTATATGGCTGAGCGGATGTCTCTACCACCCTATAAAAATATCAATCCAATCATAGATAATCACAAATAAGACGAATAACCTTAATTTTAGGCTATAACAATGTTCATTGTACTAAACTGATAATCATACAAGTACAATGAGCATGTTATGCCGTCATTTTTTTCTAACTTCATCACTAATAGATTATTTAACTATTCAGTAACTATAATTACAATTTTAGTGGCTGTCGCATTCACCATATTTCCAGCTTATGCGATGCATAATTTTAGCGACGCTAGTCCTATAAATCAGAGCACAATACAAATTAAAGCTTATATACCAAAGCAAGCATTATTAGTTGAAATCCAAGATCAGTACAATGTTGTCTATTTTAGTGATAACAGCAACAAATTAACCGTTGATACTAAAAGAGTATTGAATAACTTTGGTTACGCTCTTAAAAATTATCATCAAACCTATATTGTTATTATTCAACATATAACGACGGATTTAGGTTACGAGCGGCTATTTAATATAGCGTCTTATATTGCACTTCAATTCGATATTGAAGAAGAAAGGATTCAACTGTTATTGGTATCTGAGGAAGAGTCTAATCTATATCAACATATCGATGATAATTGGAAAAATGGCGCTGAAATAATCATACCTAAAGCAATTATTGTTACTTATGATCCATACTTCGGTGTGTATTAAAAAACGATGCCGTTCCTTATTAATAGAAAAAATCGACATCGTTTTATAGCTATTACATAGAGTGTTGTTGCTGTTTTTTTAGTGCAGGCAACGCGTACATCTGCTTTAAGATATCATTAACACTGTCACTATGATTTTCAAGTTTTTGGGCAAACTTGTTTCTTTCTTCGTCTGTCACTATGTCTGAATCAATATTCGCAGCAATGAAATTGGCTGGGAATAAATGGTAATTTTCAGTAATTTGACGATCAATTTCTTCAGCTAATTCTTCAGGCGTCTCTGGTGCATTGTTGATGACGTCACCAAAGCTAATATGGATACGACGCTTTTGCCCTACAATACCTTGTACTATACTTTCGATGTCTTCAAACTCACCTTTTTCATAGCTACCGGTTGATGCTTTTTGATAAAGTTCTTCAGCTTTAGCCACATCACAAGGATCGTTTTCATAAGAAATCGCGACAGGGACAATGTTTAAGTTACTCATAAACTCGGAAAAAGGAATTTTCTGCTTACGTCCTTCCATAAAGAACATTTTTAAAATAGCAGGATCTGTCTTATCGTTACCGTCTTTGGCACGCCCTTCTTTTTGAGCAATCCAAATATTGTTTCCTGTTTCTAAAGAGTGAGAGATATAACTTGAAAGCAGTCCAAGTGATTTCATCAATTCACGTGGCCCTTTTGCGGATCGTTTTACAATAAAGCTTTTATTCAAACGCATTAATTCTGTTGCACAAGGCTTCTTCAGTAAGTTATCACCAATGGCAATACGTACTGTGTTGAAGTTCTCTTTAAATAAACACCAGTTAACCATTGCAGGATCCATCGCGATATCACGATGATTAGAAACGAATAAGTAAGCCTTATTTGGGTCTAATTTATCTAGGCCTGTGCACGTTACACCGTCACATGAATGTTCAATAGTTCCTTGCATATATTTGGCAACTTGATTTTGAATATCTTTGACCGATTTAATGCCTGACCATTTCTTCACAAGGAAACGTTTAATAAGGGGAATAAGCAACCAACCAAACATGCCCGACGCATGTGGGAAACGGTACTTTAAAATAGCGTTGATAAAATCTTTATCATCAATGAGTCGTTGAATCGCACCACTGACTTCATCATCATTATACGGGCGAATTTCTTTATAAATATCGTTATCTATATGCACAGTAATGCTTCATGTTGAAAAAACTGAGTTATTTTACTAATAAATAATGATTAACCAAACAACCTCTGTCAATAACCGTGATGGTTGGAGGTCATACCTCATATAATTGTCTACTTTTTCATCGTAGCTGCTATTTTTTGCACCAATTTGATCATGTTAAGAAATGATATCTACAGTATTTAGTTAATACATAACCCTCTTTGTTGACGCTAATAGAAAAAAACACGAAGATGTGCATGCTTATGTGTAAGAGAGTCAGTATGAAACAAGCTATTGAGTTTTCAAATAACGAACACCCTTTTCTTTTTGTTGGTTCACGCAAAAAGAGCCAATCTTCTTACTTTATTGTTGTAACGAATGGTTGTGTGTTAATCCGATTAGGTAAACAAGAGCACATGATCACTAAGGGTCATGGTTTCTGGATCCCATTTGATTGTTTACATGCCATCACAGTGCTACCTGGTGCAACATTTTACCAAGTGGCCTTTTCGGTTCGTATGACACAGCCACTATGCACTGATGCAGGCTTTTTTGTTGTGTCATCGCTCGTAAGAGCTGTGCTTGATGAATTGGCAAAATCTCCCGTTCAAGATCATAAATGGGATGGCGCAGAAGGTCGTTTATTAAAAGTCATTGCAGATAAAGTTGAAAAACTTTCTGTGTCGACTCAATCACTTTGTCCAGCGATCAATAAGCAGCATCATAATTCATTAGCATTAATGCTAAAAGGCAATAAAATAACTGAAAAAACAGCCATATCAAGCCTTGAATCTGTAATGAATATGACAGTAAAAGAGTGTGAAGCCTGCATTCTAATGCGAGAAGTACTTAAGCTAAGTCGTTCAGGACGAAAGCTCCCACAAATTGCGGCTCAATTGAATACGACAGAACAAATGGTAGACGCACTTTCTTTGCCAATTTTAGGTGAAAGCTTACGCTAAATGAAATACGCCCTTAACATGGGCGTTTTTTAATTCAGAGGGATATGAACTTGCATTGATACGCCATCTTCAACATGGCTATTATTATGCCAACGATAATCAAACCTCACGCGTGGTTTTTGACCACTAATATCACCAAAGCCTAAACTCATTTGCAGTCCATGGTTTAATATCCAATCTTCAGCCCCCGCTGCACTTGTGAATGCTTCATCATCATCGTTAGTCGGCATCCAAAAACCTAAACCATAAAACGTCGATGAATTGTGATCCATTAAAACAGGTGAGTCTGCAAATTTATCATCCCAGTGTAGCCAGAATTTATCACCATAACTATTAGAATCAATTTTCCATGGTATAGCGTTATCGTGGCGTGAAAACATTAGCGAATGGTTTATATTATTGTTGCGATCAATGCTATAAATAGGTGCTGAGCAGTCTTTAGTATTATTTAGATAATCGATACTAAAAGGCTGAGAAACAGTATCTAAAGAATAATAATTTTTGCATTTGAAAGCGTAAGTTGACGAAGAAAACATAAATAATAAGCAACAAAAAACACCAAATGAGATTTGTTTAAACACTTCGCCATATCCCCTAAAGTTAAAAATGATAACGCTCGTCTGTCATTAATAACTGGCTAACACTTGCCGTTGTTAAATCACTGATATTTTGATTTTTAGCTAATGCTTCTCGAATTAGCGTACTTCTAATCGGCACCGTTTCAGGACATGCAAGCACTTGCCATTGACTAAGTATTTCATTTGACTTGAAAAATTTTCCAAAATTCAAGAAATTATCAGGGCCAATAACAAATGTAATTTGATGGTTTGGGTAACGCTTTTGTAATTCAACAAGTACCGCATAGGTTGTTATCGCCTCATCACCTACTGCGATATCTTGCTCTAACGTGGACAGCACGAGATTATCTTGGGAAATGTCATCGATAAAAGCAGAAACTAACTCACAACGTAATGAATAATCCAACATATTCTTACCCCAAGCATGATTGTAACTTGGAAGTAAAAGCACTTCGTCATAATGCGTTAATCGTTCTAAAACCGAACGATGCCCTAAACTAGGCGGATTAAAAGCGCTACCGAATATAGCAAGTGTTTGTTTCATCCATCAAACCTTTTGTTCTATCAATTTACTTATATTCACACTAGAGATTTCTAATGATGTAACTATTATTTAAGCATTTAATAGGAAAATGCCCCTTAATTTTAGTAATATCTATCTTTAGCATTGATCATAATAACGAGTTATCGCATGATTTTGCCAAAGGTGTAATGGTTTATCTCTCATTTATCCATTATATCGCTTCAAATGATTAATATTTGGGCTAACTCTCTTAAGGATTCATATACCATGGAACAGCTTATCCGCACTGAAATGCGCGTGCTACCAGTCATTGACGTTGATTTTGAAATCCAACGCCGAGTTGAATTTATTCAAAAAAAACTTAAACAATCAGGCTGTAAATCACTTGTACTAGGCATTAGTGGTGGCGTGGATTCAACAACATGTGGTCGCCTTGCTCAACTTGCTGTTGATGGTTTAAACCAAGTGTCTAACAGCAACGAGTACCAGTTTATTGCCGTTCGTCTCCCCTATGGTGAACAACAAGATGAAGACGAAGCACAACTCGCATTAAGCTTCATCCAGCCTAGTCACTCTGTCAGCGTTAATATTAAAAATGGTGTTGATGGCACTCATGCAAGCACCCTTTTTGCATTAGAAAATACTGGGCTTATTCCTAGCGACAACGCTAAAGTTGATTTCGTGAAAGGCAATGTAAAAGCTCGCACACGTATGATTGCTCAATACGAGATTGCAGGGCTTGTCGGCGGTTTAGTTATTGGTACCGATCATTCAGCTGAAAACATTACCGGTTTTTATACAAAGTTTGGTGATGGTGCTTGTGATTTGGCACCTCTATTTGGTTTAAATAAACGTCAAGTTCGTGCTCTAGCAGCAAAACTTGGTGCGCCAGAACAATTAGTTTATAAAGTACCTACAGCTGACCTAGAAGAATTAGCGCCACAAAAAGCTGACGAGGATGCTTTACAAGTTTCTTACGATCAGATTGATGACTTCTTAGAAGGCAAACCCGTTACCGATTTTGTCCGCGATCGCTTAATCTCTATTTATAAAGCAACCCAACATAAGCGCCAACCTATTCCGACGATTTACGATGAGGAATAATGACTGACAGCTATATGTCGTCATAAACAACTTATAAAAAAGCCCGTGTATTTATCAAATACACGGGCTTTTTTATTAACTAACCACAAAATTTTATGCACTAAGCACAGTTAACACAATCTTTTGAATGAATAAGCGCGTCTAATTGTTGCCATAAAGGATCACAGAGACCAGCACGATAAACAGCATGCTTAAAAGCGTCATGCTCAGCTTGATACATTAAGAAATGGCGGCGTGAATTATTACTGCTTGATTGAACGTTAGCTAAGCGATCGCAGGTTTTAACAATTAATGCTAAGCGTGCTGCATCTTCAGCTGGATCAAGTGATAGTAACCGTTGATTTATCTCTAATTTTCGTTTCGCTCGATCTTCTAACTTCACATCAGTGACGTAATTCACTGCGTCAGCAATGGTAAAACCAAATAAGTCTGCCAACTCGTCAAAGCTGGTATCAGTATCTTCAATCACATCATGTAGTTGAGCTACAATCATTGCATCAATACCATATGGTCGTGCAAATTCAGCAACTGTATCTAAATGTACGTAGTAAGGATAATCTCCGTATTTTTGCTCGCCATGTCGACTTTTAGCAAAAGCTTGAGCCTGTAAATATCGGTCATTCATATAATTACCCTAATAAAATTATGTTTTTATTATTTGTATAATAAAAGCATACAATTGAACAAGCTTTTATTTGAAATAAAAGTATCCAATTATAAAAAAAGAGCCGTTAAGCTCTTATTTTTATTACTCTTCTTCATCACTGAAGGTTTCACCAGCCGCTTCACGACGCTTTATATCCGCTTCTCGGATCTGGTGAGCAACAATCATTATCGCTTCACCACTACTAATACCTTGCGCCATCAGCTCATGGATACGCTCAGCAGCTTCTTGTTGTTGTTCATGATTGAGCGTTGGAGTGTGATTGTACATAACTATCTTCTTGTTGATGAACGAAGCATTATTTTAGAGTGAATAGCCGATAATGTCACTGATTATCAAGCTTATCAATACAGACTCTCACTTTAGTCACTTACCCTGGATGACCGTCAACACGCGGCTTTGTGAGTACTGGAAAATAGACGATGGTGAAAATCCCAAAAGCAACAGCCCACAAACTTGCAGAAATCACATAGCCATCAAGTAACAAAGCAGGCGCGACAGTAGTCAGTAATACTCGTGCTAGTAATGACAAAAATAACGCAATAAACGCAACCTGCATAAAACGCCCAACTTGCAATTTACGACCAGTGTGTCCTAAAGATACACGCGAGATCATTGCTAGTATCATTCCCCCTAGTCCGCCGATGGTAATAATATGAATAGCAATAGACTCACTGATCGCTGTTGTGTAAAAGCTGCAACCAAGCAAAAATAAACCAATAATTAAAGACAAGTAAGCAAGATGCAAAGACCACAACAGTGGAATACGGAGTGTTGAGATTGTGCGCCAGCGATAAAGACGAACAAAGTTAGTTGTAGCCGCAACGATCGACAACGGAGCAATAACCCCATTTATTGTTGCGTTATTTATAAAGAATGTCGCCAGCAGCAACAACCAAGCAGGTATAAGTGCAAGATATTCAATCGTTTTAATTCGTTTAATAACTTCAGTATTTGTTCCGCGTGAAGTAAAAAATGGGATAACCCGACCACCAACAACTAAGGTAATCACAGTAACAACAAGCACGACAGGTAAAGCAATATCAGCAATAGATTGATGACTCTTGCCTAATGCAATGAAATGAAATTGAATATTGGTAAAAGCAAACAGTAGTAAAACGGGTACAAAGAAAAGATTACGCCACTGTTTAACTTTTATGATTGGTATTGCAAGATAGTAGATAGCCACGACAATCCATAATGTATCAATAAACAGCCAAAGACTGCTAACTGAGCCCATCATTAAACCGATACGAGCAATCAACCAAAGGCTGAAAATCAGAAGTAGTTTAGTGCCTTTAATACTTGTTTGCCCTGTCCAGTTTTGTACAGCCGTCAATAAAAAACCAATAATGACTGCGCCTGAAAATCCAAATAGCATTTCATGGCTATGCCACCAAATAGGATTTGAATACATAAAACTAGATAATTGAAACTCACCTGACCAGAACAATGCCCACATTATCATTGCGATAACTGAAAAAGCACTTGCTCCAAGAAAAAACGGTCGAAAGCCTAATCGTAAAATTGCAGGTATTTTATCTTCTTTTGCTTTGTCGATAATTTGCATAATTTCCACCACTTTAAACATGCATTAATTATACATGTTTAAGAGTATAAAAAAACCACTCGTATAAAGTGGTTTTAAACTTAATGAGTATCATCAGAGTAATCAATGGGTCGAGTGATACTTTGAATGTCTAAAATAGATATCTCACCTTGCCATCGACTTTTTATTAAGCCAACATCAAGCCAATATCGCCCTTCAGGGATATTAAGTTTGGGTAACTTAGTCGGCAGATAAATGTCCGTTTGTTCGCTCCATAATGGTCGCCAATCTGTATCATTTAAGTCATACAGTTTTATCGACAAACTCGGTGCAGGACATGATGAATTCAATTTAGCCACATGATCAATTCGCCATGAATTGCTGTCTTTCCAACCTAAGTTCTGTTTGGCTGGCGGCTCATTAAGCACAATCCATTTATTCCAAGCGGGTTCACCATCAGCGATAATCGTCAACTTATATAATCCTGCTTCTACTTTATGATCGAGCTTTTTCGCATCAACCGTAAAGTAACCACCATCATCAACCACAGGTTTGGCATCAATTAAATTATCATTAGGCCACTTAGAAAAACTGATCTTCGTAATGTTAACTCGTGTTGAACCAACAATCGATAACTTAAGTAACTGCTGATTAATGTTTTGAACCACAGAACGCTCAATCGATAACTTGGATAACCAAGAAGGTAAAACTGTATTATCAAGGCTATGGCCACAGTCCTCTGTAATCGCAAGATCAAGCAAACCATTAAGATTCGCTTTCTGATCTGTTGTCGGAGATTGCTGCCAAGCCTCTATAATCGATTCAAATGATTTATCAGTTTGACCTTCAAGTAAATGTCGATGGGCAGCCGCATAAGAGCTTTGATCTACAAACCAAGCTGCGTTGGCGTTAGGTATTAAGAACAAAGCGTTAATAATACCTAACTGACACAAGAAAAAGGTTATTCTTCTCATTTAATAACCAGTACTTATGGCTTCATACGGTAGCCGACACCACGTAATGTTTCGATATCAATACCTGGTAATTTTTGACGTAATTGCAGAATATGAGTATCAACCGTACGTGTAGTTGGGTAGTGGTTATAACCCCAAACTTGATCAAGTAATTCGTCACGTGTAAATACACGACCTGCATTTTTTGATAAGAATACAAGAAGTTCAAATTCAGTACGCGTTAACGTAATATTTTCATTATCAAAAATGACTTCACGGCTTTCTTGATTGATAATGATATCGCCGACTTTAATGATATTAGCTGCTGCAGTATCTTCATCGTCACCACGAAGATGTACGCGTACTCGTGCAAGTAATTCTTCTTCAGCAAAAGGCTTCGTTAGATAGTCTTTTGCACCAGAATCTAAACCAACAACTTTATCGTTAATCGATACCATTGCAGTTAATAAAATAACAGGAACGTGCTTCTTTTTAAGCCATGAGCCTAAATAATTTAATGAGTCACCTTCAGGCAATTGACGATCTAGAACAACAAGATCGGCCTCTTTCCATAAAGCGTCTACCTTACTAGCGCAATCTGCATATAAACAGTTATAACCAGCTTGCTTTAAGCAATCGAGTAAACCATCAGCAAGGTTGCGGTCATCTTCAACCAGTAGCAGAGTTTGATTCACACGGTATCTCCAATATAAAGGTGGTTGGTGGGCCTATTAATTTCAATTTCCCCCCCATTCTATTAATCATTGATTCTACAATCGTCAAACCTAAACCTAAACCTTGTTCACTAACAAAAGGTTTACGCAGTTTAGACCAATCTTTGGCAGTTAATGGGCCTTGGTCTTGAACCACAATTTTAAGTTTTCCATCATAGTATGAAGTTGTTAATGTAATTGGTGCTACACCATATTTATGAGCATTAGAAAATAAGTTATCTAAACATGTACCAAGCCAATAAATATTTACGTGAACACTTCTATCTTCAGCAAGATGTAAAGTTACATCATACTCTTCAGCAAGATAGCCTAACCATTCATTGACGGATTCAACTTCTTGCGTACTTAATTGTTGTTGGTTAGCTTGTAAGTAATCTTTACTTGCTTCAGCTAACTGTCGTAATCGTCTTGAATCATCAGTCAAACGCCTAAACTCATCATACAGACCTTCTGGTAATTCATCAAAGTGGCGTCTAAATCCTTCAACAGTCATCGCTAAACTTGCTATAGGCGTTCTTAATTCATGCGTCAAAATTTGTAGAACTAACATGCGTTCTTGCATATCTCGGCGACGAATACGGAAACGATAAACTCCCCAACTTACCAGTAATAATGCATTACTTACTAACAAACATACCAGTAAGTAATACGTTAAGTGTGACTTATTCTCTTCACGCCAACATATATTTCCATTCTGAGCTAAACAAAAATCATGACGATTTAAGCGTTTTAAATGCAAACCATGACGGGCTAAGACCTTTAACCATGTTGACTGGTTATAAAGGTTATAGACATTACCATTTCGTACCCATAGTTCACCGTTCGCAATGAAGAAACGAGCACCAGAAATTAATACTTTAATTTCATCGCTATTCATTCGTTGTAAACGACCAAGTAAGGTTGTCGATGACGCTAATGGGTGTTCTTTAATATGCAAAAACTTACTGAGTTCTGACACCTTTCCTGGGTGTTCAGCTAAATAACGATATGCATAACTACCACCGCCGGGATGAATATATCCTGAACGAACAAACCACCCTTTTGGTAACGTTGTTTTATTACAAATAGCTCGAGTAAAAACTACAGGCTGTGTTACCAATGGTGAATAAGGCCACGGGCCCTTACATGTTAACGAGTTTTGATATAGCTGCCTCAGTGCTGAAAGAGGATACTTTTTAGTTTGAGGTAATAAGCTAGAAGGCAACAGTAAAGGTGCTGGATAGGTACTTTGTAGTTTACGAAAGTCGTATGTAGATACAGGTTCACTTTCCAATAAATCTGTTCGAACAGCCGCCAATCTTTCAGGTAATGAAACACCTTCAGCATGGCTAGCAGTAGTAAATAAGAGTGAGAATAAAAGTACATACGTTTTCATTCATATACTTTAACATTATTTCTCACTAAATTGTCAAAGTTATGTCATGTAAAAAAATGCAAACACTAAATATCGGTCAATTCATGCCATAAGGCAAAGGCTTTATACTTAAAAAGGATAAAAATTATTTATATTAGATACTCACCAGAGAAGTGACATGTGAAGCCTTCGTTGCTTCGGCTTCTTTTACTCAATCAAAAGAGTATTAATTTTATGCATGTTGTGTTGACGGATCTCTCTACGTTATTTGCCCGATTCGAGCGAAACATTGCTTTGGCGTTATTTATTAAATAGTGATTAGAAATAAAAATGCCACTCATGTGAGTGGCATTGTTTACTTTACTATTAACGATTTACAGGTGCTCAAGTATTTTCAAACATGAGTCTTTAGCATCGCCGAATAACATATGGCTATTATCTTTAAAGAATAATGGGTTTTGAACCCCAGCATAACCAGTACTCATTGAACGCTTAAACACAACCACTTCTTTGGCATTCCAGACTTCAAGTACAGGCATACCAGCGATTGGACTGTTAGGATCTTCCATCGCGGCAGGGTTAACAGTGTCGTTTGCACCAATAACAAGTACAACATCAGTTTGTGGGAAATCATCATTGATCTCATCCATTTCTAACACGATGTCATAAGGCACTTTTGCTTCAGCTAATAGCACGTTCATGTGTCCAGGTAGACGACCAGCAACAGGGTGAATACCAAATCGAACATCAATGCCTTTTGCACGTAACTTATCTGTGATCTCGTGAACAGGATATTGCGCTTGAGCAACCGCCATGCCGTATCCTGGAGTAATGATAACTGAGCGTGCATCTTTTAGCATTTCAGCCACTTCTTCTGCTGAAGCTTCACGGTGTTCGCCGTATTCTTCATCAGAGCTTGCTGCTGTACCATCCGAACCAAAACCGCCAGCGATAACACTAATAAATGAACGGTTCATCGCCTTACACATAATGTAAGAAAGGATAGCACCAGAAGAGCCTACTAATGCACCTGTTACGATTAGAAGGTCGTTTGCTAACATGAAACCCGCCGCTGCTGCAGCCCAACCAGAATAAGAGTTAAGCATGGATACAACCACTGGCATATCAGCGCCACCAATTGAAGCAACAAGGTGGTAACCAAATACAAACGCAATAAGTGTTACTAAGATTAGCGCCGTTAATGAACCTTCTGACTGTACAAACCAAACTAGCAATAGTGCTGAAACAACAAGCGCTAACAGGTTTAATTTGTGACGGTGAGGAAGCATTAGTGCTGATGATGAAACTAATCCGCGTAACTTAGCAAATGCAACTAACGAACCGGTAAAAGTTACTGCACCGATAAATACGCCAAGGAAAATTTCAACCAAGTGAATGTTTAACATTACACCTGTAAGGTCACCGTGATCTAAGTAAGTATTAAAACCTACTAATACCGCAGCCATACCTACAAAGCTGTGTAACATAGCAACAAGCTCTGGCATCTCTGTCATTTCTACTTTTTTAGCGTAGAAAATACCAATTGCACCACCAATGATCATCGCAAGGATAATCCAAACTGTGCCTTCAGTGTGAGTACCAAAGATAGTAGCAATCAGAGCGATTGCCATACCAGCAATACCAAAGTAATTACCGTTTCGTGCTGTTTCTTGCTTAGACAGTCCCGCTAAAGACATGATAAACAGTACGGCAGCAACAAGGTAAGCTGCTTGTACAATTCCTGCAGACATGTGTTACTCCTTATTTATCTTTACGGAACATTTCTAGCATTCTCTTGGTAACCGTAAAGCCACCAAAGATATTAATACTAGCGATGAGAACAGCAATAAACGCGAGGAAGGATACCACCCCATTTCCCTGACCGATTTGGAGCAAAGCACCAACAATAATGATGCCCGAGATAGCGTTAGTTACTGACATTAAAGGAGTATGTAAAGAGTGGGATACATTCCAAACCACGTAGTATCCAACGACACATGCAAGGACGAATACAGTGAAGTGCGTTAAAAACTCTGCTGGAGCATAATTAGCAATCCAAGCAAATAGCGCAATCCCCGCGCCCATTAAGCCAAATTTCTTAACCGGTGATGTAGGCTCTTCAACTTTAGGTTCAACTTTAGTCGCCGCTTTTGGCTGTTGAGCTGCCGCAGAAACTTTAATTGGTGGCGCAGGCCACGTTAATTCACCCGCTTTAACAACCGTTAGACCGCGTAATACTTCATCATCAAAATTGATATCAATATTGCCGTCTTTTTCTTTGCAAAGCAGTTTAAGTAAGTTAACAAGGTTTGTTCCGTAGAGCTGAGAAGACTGTGTTGGTAAGCGACCAACCATATCTGTATAGCCGATAACTTTTACACCATTTGGTGTCGTAACAACTTTATCTGCTTCAGTGTATGCACAGTTACCGCCATTCGCAGCAGCAAGATCGACAATAACACTGCCTGATTTCATTGAATCTACCATTTCTTTGGTGATCAATTTTGGTGCTGGGCGCCCAGGGATAAGTGCGGTAGTAATGATGATATCGACATCTTTCGCTTGCTCTGCGTATAAACGCTCAGCCGCTTTATTGAATTCATCAGACATTTCTTTAGCGTAGCCATCTCCCGTTGAAGTATCTTCTTTATAATCAACTTCTAGGAATTCAGCGCCCATTGATTCAACTTGTTCTTTAACTTCAGGACGAACATCAAAAGAACGAACAATCGCACCAAGGCTACCAGCAGCACCAATAGCGGCAAGACCTGCAACACCAGCACCAGCAACGAGGACCTTCGCTGGAGGCACTTTACCTGCAGCGGTAATTTGACCAGTAAAGAATCGACCAAACTCATGAGCGGCTTCAACAACAGCACGGTAACCTGCGATATTTGCCATTGAGCTTAAGGCATCAAGCGCCTGTGCACGTGAAATACGCGGTACAGAATCCATCGCCATAATATTAATATTTTTAGACGATAGTTTTTCTAATAATTCAGGATTTTGAGCAGGCCAAATAAAACTAACTAAACTTGCACCCTCTTTGATGAGCTCAAATTCATCTACACCTGTTACAGGATTAACCTGCGGTGCATTGACTTTAAAAATAAGATCCGATTGCCATACTTCATCAGTTGAGACAACCGTTGCCCCTGCCGCTTCATAAGCAGCGTCATCAAAGCTTGCTAAACGTCCAGCTCCTTGTTCAACAACAACACTGAACCCCATTTTCAATATCTGCTCGACCGTTTTAGGTGTTGCAGCTACTCGCGTCTCATGAGCGAGTACCTCTCTCGGTACACCAATCTGCATTATTATTCCCTGTACATTGGCTAAAACATAATCATTTTGTATCCAACCCAGCAAGCAACATCAAGCTTTTTGTAGTAAAAATACAAAAATTCCCATATCTACAAGTCAAAAACCCTAGTGACTGTCATTATGCTACTGAAATTAAACTACATTTATATTTCTAGCATCCATAATAGTACATTTGAAAATAATGACTGAATCACACTTTCTATCTACTTTTGACTCTAAAACGATAATTGTCAGCTATATACTCAATAAACAATATTTAACCTAATCAACTTATTGTTTTAAAAAACAACCAACTTTAAATATGCTTAACTGATAATTTTGTCATATGAATATTCACAATAGGATAATGATATAATGTAAAATTCATTTTTAATGTTTAAAAAGATACTTTTATACCATTACAATTGCAATGAAATTTGTTGAATATTACTACAGCTTTTATTTGAACATTTTATCGCCCATTTGTTTAATAAACATTTCTGCTTTTTTAATCATAAATGTTTCCGCATCATGACGAGAGCTGAGTAAATCTGAACGAATAAAGTGGTGTGTATTTAATTCTCCGTCGATCTCTTTACAAATTCTTCCAGCGATTCTAAATTGCCCTCCTTCTTGCTTCGGCTCAGGATAAATTAAGTAACCATTATAAAGAGTTGGCTCAACTTCCTGAGTGGTAACCTCTGATTTTTTAGAACCAAATAGCTTTGAAAAAAAGCCCATTTTTATACTCCTACGACTAAATCATTTAATAATATTTTTATTTTTAGCAATGAATATTTTACTTTAACTAAAGCCAAATAGTACCCACTATTTTTAGGCGGTTATAGCGGAATTTTAAGCAAAAAAAAGCCGGCAATCATGCCGACTTTAAAAATCTCAATACAAAATGTTATCGATAGATGCCAATATCTTTCTGTAAATGAACTGGGATATCTTCAATACTGTAAGCGACTGACTTTTTTGATCGGTTAAATACAATATCAAATAGGTGTGCAATCAATCCTTTGATCGTTACTTCGTAACTTTTTTTATCCTGAAGATGTAACGTTGTAGCTGCGTCCACATCAAATGTATGTGCCATGATTGCCCCTGAAAAAGGTATTAAATTCAATAAACACGAGTAGTTTATCGTCTGTTTACATAACCTATAAATGACAATATTTCTTTCATAGCATTAGTTTTTCTTATGTGTTAACACTTGATTACTAACGATTATTACCCTAAAGCACAAAAGACTATTAAGAACGATTACATTACTAAATGTTTAGTTTTTTGTTTCAAATAGAATCTTTTTTTGTATTTGAACAAAAACAATGATAACAATAAGTTAACAAAAGGATTTTTAACTTATGCTTTTTTTTCTTAATAAATATTCTGCTATTTTATTGATGTTTGCAGGTATCGTCGGTTTTAGCTTTCCAAGTATTAGTCGTATTGTCTTCCCTGCTTTACCGTATATCTTGTTTTTCCTGATGCTTTTTACTTTATTAGGAATTAAACAAGAGTTACTTATCCGCAAGTTGTTATCTAAAAGTGTTTGGTCTTATGCGCTTTTCCATAGCCTAGGGCTCACTTTATTCGCCGCTTTATTGCTATATATCTTTAACATTTCAACCCCACTATTTATCGCTATAACGGCGGTAACGGCGACAGGTACATTATTTGCGACCCCTGCCATAGCGAAAACCTTAGGCTTTGATGTATTGCATGCGATGGCATTAACGATTGCCTCAACATTAATGATGCCGATCATATTATTTTTTAACCTTACTTTACTTCAAAGTGACACGGTAACTTTGGATTTTATCCAATATATACAACGACTAACGATATTCATTATTGGACCAATGGCTATTTCTGCGCTTTGCTACAAAATGATAAACCCAACACTATTACAGAAAATTCATCACAGAATATCTAAGTTAACCGTTCTGCTAATTTTTGCTTTTCCGCTTGGACTTGTCGCTCCTTTGAGGGAAATGTTTGAACGTTCATTACACGAAGGGATGAGCTATTTACTGCTAGGCTGTTTACTTTGCGGATTATTTTTCGGTATCACTTACTTAACCTATTATAAGAAAAATCAACAAGCCAAAACGCTGTATGCCATTACTGCAACTAATCGTAATGTATTACTTACCTACACCATAGCAAGCAGTTATTTAGGATTTGAATATTTAGCACTGATGGCAGCGATTCAAATTCCGACTTATACATTACCTGTTCTTCTTAAACTCATCGCCAAGACTAAGTTTGAAAACCAAGATTCATTTGTCGATAAAAAGAAAGCCGACTAACGGTAAATTGTTAGTCGGCTTAAGCTTTGTTTCTATCGATGAGTTTACCTAGTATTTAGGCGACATCTTGATTACCAGTACAGGGAATATAAACCGTATTATTATCTACTGGTACATCAAAGTATTTTTTCTGTTTTGCATAAGCTTCAAAAGCATCAGCCATTGTAACGTTAAGCGGCATAGGCTCTTTAACGTAATCTAATAATGGCGCATAGCCTTCTTTACCTGTTGCGGTATAGCCCGATGAAACGGAACTATAAACTTTATCATCTTCAACAGGTATCCACTTACCGTCTTGTAAATGCTCTAATAACTCAATGCGTGTACCTTTCACAGCACAACAGCGATAGGTGTAACGAAGATCTGCTACATAGGGAAAACTTCCATCACCAGTCCCATCTACACCGTTACTAATCGCATTATCAATCGCTCCTTCAAGCGCTTGACGAATACGTTTACCTTTAACGCTATAAATCATAATACCAATAGCAAAAGGTAGTAATTTCCCTGCGATATCTGCTGGTGTAATAATACCTGGATTTAATGAGCACCTAACGCCACCAGCGTTATGAATACCAAAATCGACGTTATGACCTAGCTCACGGGCTTTCCAGACGAAACTTTCAACCACCCAAGGAGCAATTTGACTTGGACCTCGTTGATCAGGAATACGAATATGACGAAGCGGCTCATTAATAACAGCAATTTCTTCAGTTTGCAGTGCACGTACCGCAGGGCGATAGTGCTCATTGAGTATATTTTCAATGATAGGATCTTTCACTACAAAACGAATGTTATCTTGCTGGCTTAAAAAATGACGAACGATTTCATGATCATCACTTTCTAAATGCTCGGTGCGGCTTGCATCTACCGTAAATTGACGACCTAATAATAGTTGATTAGCACCAAACGCCTGCTCAATTGTTCCGTCTTCAGCAAACTCTAATGTTATATGTCCTACCGCCAATGCATTACAACCCGCTTGTACAACACAGGTATTATTAACAGTGTGTGCGTATTGATCAGTTTTACCGTAACCAACGTTGGTGAAATCACCTTGCATGGTGTGAGTATGGCCACCAATAATGACGCCTATTCCATCAACAGCTTGAGCAAGCTCAATATCGTGGTCATAGCCTAGATGGCTTAACACAACAATCTTATTGATACCCTGCTTATGTAGATACTGAACAGTATTACGCGCAACCGTCTCGACATTCATAAAGTGAGTATCGGGATCTGGGTTCGCAATGCCGGCCATATTTTCGATCGCTACACCAAAAATCGCAACAGGCTCACCATGCACATCTTTTACAATATATTTAGCGGTTGCAGTGCTATTGTCATAACCGTAAACATTGGCTTTATCTCGCAGCGGATTAGACTTGGTTTGAACTTCTTGTGACAGATCCCAATTACCAGCCAGTAACGGGAAATGCGTATGATCAAGAAAATCAGCGACACAGTCGTTACCCATATCAAGTTCATGATTTCCCAATGCCATCGCTTCAATACCAATCGCATTTAGTAGTACAGCATTAGCCATACCTTTATATAATGAGAAATATAACGTGCCTTGGAAACAATCACCTGCGTGTAAAAACATGAATTCACGTTGATTCAAATAGGCTTCAGCTTTTAATTCACTTACTGCCGATGAAATACGAGAAAAACCACCACAACTGGCATAAACCAAGGATTCAGTATCTAAAACGTGTTCAGGTAAATTCAGTGATATAGATGATGGTTCAAAATTTGAATGCGTATCATTGATATGAGCAAATGTAATCTTTGCTTTTTTATTATTCTTTGTCATAAAAAATTACGTCTCTCCCTGAAGGACTCATATGAATGAGAGATATGTTTAGTTTAAGTCACCTATTTAGCCTAAACGATTTCACTATAAGACAAAATAACTGTGATAAATATCAATATAGCATGATTCATGATGATCATTTAATGAATAGTAAGACTAATTGCTATTTATCATCTTACTATCCATTAAATCATCTTTGCTAAAATGTTACTGATAACGAGCATGGCGTTGTAAAAACTCAATTTTGTAACCATCCGGATCTTGTACAAAGAAAAACTTCGCTAATAACGTCCCCTCACGGAAAAACTCTTTAATCTCTAAAGGCGCATAACCACAATCCGTTAATTTTGCATGTTCAGCTTCTAAATCATCCACAGCGACAGCAATATGACCATAACCCGTACCATGGGTATACGGTTCTTCCGTTCCCTCATTCCAAGTCAGCTCAAGCTCCATATCATTTTCATTGTTGCGTAAGTAAACCAGACTAAACCCTTCAAAATCTAAACGCTCAGCAATCTCTAAATCTAATGCTTCTTTGTAAAACTTTAATGAAGCGTCAAGATCTAACACACGGATCATTGAGTGAATTATCTTAGCCATCTAACTCTTCCTTCTATTATTATTTGTTTGAAATCATATAACTATTTAAAGCATATCATGCTATGAATATGTGATCAGTTCTTGCGAGTCAACGATTGATTTACTATATCGTATACAGGAATAAACGAGGTTTGTAGAGTTTTATGCATTTAGAAAGAATTGAAATATCCGGTTTCCGTGGTATTAAGCGTTTATCCTTGTCTTTTAAAGAGTTAACCGTCCTAATTGGTGAAAATGCGTGGGGTAAATCCTCTTTGCTCGATGCGCTTTGTTTAGCATTGTCTCCAGATGCTGAGTTTTACGAGTTTAACTTTTCCGATTTCCATATCGATCATGCGTTAGGTAATGAGCGAGCGACAGAAATTCAGATTGTTTTACATTGGAATGAAGATTATAAAGGTGAACATAATGCCCGTCGCTACCGTGGGTTTCAGCCTTTTCTCTCAGAAAAAGACGGTATAAAGCATTTTTATTATCAAATTCACAGCCATATTGAAAACGATAAGATCATTACTAATAGACAATTTTTACATTCAACTGGTCATGGCATTTCACATCCTGATACGGATAAGTTGATTCGACAGCTAATGGTGCTTCACCCTATTGTTCGTATTCGTGATTCGAGACGTCTTCACGAAGAACGTCATGACGGTAATAATGAGCAGCCATTAACGCAAACGCCGCAAGAGCTTCGCGTACAAAAACGTTTAGATAATACCTGTCGACGGTTAATGACACAGCCCGGTCACGTCAGTACAGCAGAAATTAAAAGTAGTATTACTACGTTACGATCGTTAGTTGATCACTACTTTGCCTTTGCGCCCCACCAGCGTAGTAAAGCATTATCGCCACACTACTCTTCATTACAACAAACCAATACACATGGTTTATATGCAAATCCGTTTGATCAATTGATTCAGCCCCACATGACAAAGCAAGCGCGTTTATTGTTAATGGGGTTATTGAATGAATATATTCGTGCAAGGGGTCCTGTCGAGTTAAAACGCATTTCACGACCTATTATGATCTTAGAAGATCCAGAAGGTCGTTTGCATCCGATCATGCTCCATCAAGCATGGGCGTTTATTCAAAATATGCCGATGCAAAAGATCTTAACGACCAACAGCCCTGAGCTTTTAACTTCTGCGCCGTTAACCGCGATCAAGAAGTTGATACGTCAGCCATATAAAACGGAAGTATATGGTGTAGATAATGGGGAGTTGAGTAAAGATGATACCCGAAAAGTCACTTTTCACGTACGCATGCATCGCCCGAGTGCTTTCTTTGCAAGAGTATGGCTGTTAGTTGAAGGGGAAACGGAAGTATGGTTATTTAATGAAATGGCACACCTAAATGGTTATAACCTTGCCGCAGAAGGGATTCAAATTATTGAGTTTGCGCAAAGTGGATTAAAGCCATTGATCAAGTTGGCAAAGATACTCGGTATTGAATGGCATTTAGTGGCTGATGGTGATCTAGCGGGTAAGAAATATGCAGAGAAAGTCCGTAATATGCTTGGCGATGATCCCGAGCGTGAACGCTTGACAGTATTGCCAGCAAAAGACATTGAACATTTCTTATATAAAAATGGCTATGAACCTTTGTTTCGTGACTTAGCGAATATCACTGATACTAAAATACCAATGCGTAAGATCATTCATAAGGTACTAAGAAAAACAGCGAAACCCGATATGGCATTGGCAATCGTTAAATATACTCGCGATGAGAAAGATAACCGCACACCTCTGCTTATCCGTTGGGTATTAAAACGTATCGTTGCAATGTCGCGTGGTTTTGGGTGATAACCAGCATCGAGTTTAGTTAAATCAAAGCCTGTTTAGATGTAGGCTTCTAATCTTTTGATTAAAGATGTGCTAGAAGAGAACGATCTCTCGTATTTAATGGTTACCGTTTTCTTCTTTCTTTTTCTTTATCACATTTTGATATCGAATTTCAGCAAATATCCATCCAAAGTAATTTACTATTAAGCCCATGACAGACCAAAACAGTGCGTATTTTGCTGTATTCGGTAAAAACACATCCCATTTAGATTGATTAGAAAAAAGTAACGTTTGTAAAAACAAACCAATTATTAAGAAAAAAACATAAATTGCTGTTTGAGAAAGAACATAATGCAACTGCCCTTTTTCACGCCGTATGCTCCAACGTTTGAACCATTTTTCATTCCATTTTTTAAGCATTATTATTTTCCTAAATCCGTTATTTGATTATGTCTTTTAAATTACTATTTATAATTCATGATTTATAAACTCATTGACTAAAAATTAGAAACAAAGCGCACTATAATAGTAACCGTATAACATAGTATCTTTATGACGTGATAATTCGATCAAAAAAGCCAGTCAATCAAACTGGCTTATTATTGCGTAATAAATAGATAGAGAAAATATGGTATTACATATTTAAATTAATCATCTTTTTTGGAAAAACAACGTTACTTTACCTACTTCAAAGCCAAATTTGGTCATGGTTGCAACATTGAACATGTGCTTTTCATCTTGGCGATACATCCAGTCATTAAATGTAATATTATAAACTGTATCATCTACGGGAATCGCTAAGGTATATTGCCATTGCAATGCATTACCGACCTCAACTCCTTGTGCTTCACCAATAACATCACCTGCCGTTCCGGTATATCGTCCATCTGCTTGTTTTTTTATCGTCCAAATACGCTGTTGGGTTTCACCATCATCAAATACAAAGTCTTCGACAAGGGTTAATGTATCCTTTTTTACTGTACCTACTATATCAACCGTAAATCGGCGTGTTTGTTTACCTTTATAATCTTGCAGCATTCCCCATGCCGTTGTTTTACCAGCAAAGTAACCAAATAAATCAAACTTGGGTTGTGAAGATTTATAATCAGAAATAGACGCTGTACACCCTGTTAAAAGCAACATTAATGCTAATAATATTGAGGTTATTTTTTTCATGTCATGACCTTATTCCATAGTCTCACTTTGAATGATTAACATGCAGAGTAAGAGTATTTGATGCTCGCTATTTTCCAATTAACTGCTGACGTAATTCCGGATACGATGTCTTTGGTGATAACCAAATAGCAATAAAGCTTTGTGATAGCGATGGTGATAAGACTTTCCCTAGTGGTTTACTTTGTTGATAAAACTGCCCTTCACCATTACGGAGAACGAAAGTTAATCTGTCTCCCTTTTTAACGTCTGGCCATATGGTTGATAACATTTTTAGCCACGGTGTTATCTGTTGGCTGCTATAACCTAAATGTTGCCATTGTTCTTCAGTCGCATCCAACAAGGCATCTTTATCGATATTACGTAGATAAAGAATAATTAAAGCTAAATCATGTTCCGTACCCTTATATCGTCCTGTTGGCGTTTTTAGCTCTGAGTGATAAATATCCCATATTCCCCACTCAAGTGTTGCTTCGCCCACTATTTTCCACTGATACCATGGGTATTTATCACTAAGGGTCTGTAACTGTGGAGAGGCGTTATTTTGTATCACTTTATTGCTATAATCCGCTTCTGCTTTAGCTACATTAGAGCATATCAATAAACCCAAAAAGATAACGAGTGTTCGCATTTATTGCTCCTGTGCGGTCGGATTATTTGGATCTTTATGTAAAATACGCAGTAACCATAAAAGATACGCCGATAGAGCCAACCAGATCACTATTAGCACAAAGAATGTATCTAATGTTTCTAGCTGCCAAATTACCGCACCTAATTTCATTCCAGACCAATAACTCAATGCACCGCCAAAACTGCCAGCCACCAGCAACCAATGTGTAGCAAAGCTACTAATTGATGTGCGTAGAACCCAAACAAAAGTTGTGAAACCCAACCAAAGCAATATCAGCCAAAGTGGTATTAACCCAATACTCTCCACATTAAAGAAAAGTGGCGTTCGATTCGGTATTGGAAAATCAAACACCTGCCAATGTCTGAGCATTGAATCAATCACTATGCCGGGTATCGATGCTAATACAGAGAAACGCCACGCCTTAGATTCCATAAACCATGTAGCTATTAGTATGAAAACCAAGATATAAGTAAAACGATATTGCCCCCACACAGCGAGTAACCAATAGAAGTTAAACACCATGCCAGCCAATAACACTTTTAGTTTGTTTGCCAATGGATTTACTCTCTCCATTGCGGGCGACTTGCGACAAATTGAATAGTACTAATGGTGCGCTCTAAGAACCCCCCCTCGCAATAAGCAAAGTAAAAGCGCCACATCCTCATAAATCTTTCGTCGTAGCCATATTTTTCTAATGCTACGGCATTCTCATTAAACTGCTGATGCCAATCCTCAAGCGTTTTCGCATAATCTAAGCCAATATCTTTAATATCTCGCATCACGAAATCACTGTGCTGTGTTAGATTTTCAAGCAATACGGTAATTGAAGGTAAGAAACCACCAGGGAAGATATGTTTTTGAATAAAGTCGACACCACGGCTATAACTATCATAACGTTGGTCGGCAATTGTGATCGCCTGAATCGCCATTAAGCCAGTTGGTTTTAACAATGACTGGCACTTTTCAATATAAGTTTTAAGGTATTGTTTACCAACGGCTTCTATCATTTCAACCGATACTAGCTTATCGTATTGCCCCGTTAAATCACGGTAGTCGTCCATGAGTAAGGTAATACGATCGGATAGGCCTTCTTTTTCAACTCGCTCTTTAGCCCATAAATATTGTTGCTCAGAAATTGTGGTAGTGGTGACACGGCAACCATAATATTTCGCAGCATGAATAGCCATACCGCCCCAACCAGTACCAATTTCTAGTAAATGATCGTCTTCAGTCAATTTTAATTTCTGACACAAACGATCCATCTTATTCCATTGTGCTTGATCCAACGTGTCATTTTTATTGAGGTAAATAGCCGAAGAATAAAGCATATTAGGATCAAGAAAGTGACGATAAAGATCGTTACCAAGATCGTAATGTGCTGATATGTTTTTGCGCGCATTCTTAATGGTATTTTTACGCAGCAAGTGCCCAATCTGTTCGGAGATTCGACTCATCCACCCCACTTTTGCTTCAAGCTTATCTAACGTTGACAGGTTTTTAGCCAAAACTCGGACAACATTGGTTAAGTTAGGTGAATCCCACCAGCCTTCCATATACGCTTCACCTGCACCAATACTGCCATCCGTCAGTAAGCGTTTATAAAAAAGCGGGTTATGAACATTAATACTCGCTTGTAGCGGTGCTTGTTTGTCACCAAAGAAGACGGTGCCTTCCGTTGAATCAGATACACTTAAGCCCGCATTAGAAAGGTGTTTTAATACTTTAAATAAAATATGCCGAGATGCATGATCAGAGGCTGATACATTAACTGATGATGATTGTTGTACGTCGCTTCTAAGCATTGTCATTCCCTCGTTTAATCTTGTGTTTATTTACTTTTTCATACGGTGTGTTATTTGGGTGATCATAAATTGGTACGCCTTTAATAAATAATTTAAGCGCTTGCCAATAAATACCTATAACAACCTTTATTGTCATAATCGGTGTAAGCAGTAATTGCTTGATAAGTATTGCAGATGTGAAGTTTTGCTTACGCATCTGCATGGTGGCATCAAATACTTTTTGATGGCTATTTTTCGAATCACCCGAATACCTGCTCGGAGAGATGCAATCTTTGTATCGACTCACAGCCAAGTTAACCAGCAAATTGCTATCAGGCTCTGTTAATCGCCAATGATACTGTTGATGTATAGGGTTAAAAGGTGAAACATGAAACGCCTTATCATGGCTATATTCACGTCCCTGCCAATATTGCGGCGCTGGTATCGCATAGTAATGACGTTCGTTCCAAGGAGTATTACTTACTTCGGCTAACATATATTGCCATTGACCTTCATTATCATGGAGGTAATACAAATTAAGTGGGCTGAAATACAATCCACAATAACGCAAATGACATAGCATAGTGACATTGCCATCAATCATTTTACCTGTAAGTGCATAGACCTTATCTTTTACAGCTTGGGCTAAATCAGGATCGCCTTTTACATAATCATCACGTCGAAATCGAGCAAAATTAAACAGGGATAATCCAAAGCCTTTTACTTTTTTATCCAACTGTTCTAATTCATTTAAGTGGATATGGGGCATAAACATAGAATACGTGAATCTATGAACCACTGGTGTAAAACGTCGATGCCTAACCCATCCCTGAAAGATGCCGCTTTTTAGCTGATTATCTTTCCCCATACTAATAACTTCGTATGACACAGTTATATGATGGTTCATTAGAAACATTCAGAGATTTCGCTGTTACCATTTCATCTTCTGATTGCGTCAATGATTGCATTTTTATTGCTTCGACAACGTCTAACGCGCTACGTACCCCGTCTTCATGAAAACCGTTATACCAATACGCACCACAGAACCATGTTTGATTTTGTCCATTTATTAAATGACGTTTCTGCTGAGCCGCAATACTTTTCGTATTAAAAACAGGGTGAGAATAAACAAATTTGCGCAGTATTTTGTCTTTATCTATCGATTCAGTTTGGTTAAGGGTTACACAAAATGTTTCAGGAGCTAGAATGCCTTGAAGTATATTCATGTTATAAGTCAGTGACGCTAAGTTACGTTCTCGAGCATCACGAGATTTAGGTAACGAATAATTCCAAGATGCCCATGCAGCCTGACGTTTTGGTAATAACGAAGTATCGGTATGAAGAACCACTTCGTTTTCTTGATAATGAATATCTGATAACACGTAGTTTTCTTCTGATGTTGCGTCAGACAGCATTTTTAACGCTTGATCACTATGACAAGCGAAAATCACTTGATCAAATTCTTCTTGCTTAGTATTAACCGTAACAATTACCTTGCCTTTACTACGCTTCACCGAAGAGACAGGGCTATTTAGTTGAATACAATCTCCGATATAAGACATCATTTTTCTAACATATTCACGAGAACCACCCGGTATTACACGCCACTGTGGACGATTAGTTATGTCTAACAAACCATGGTTTAAGAAAAAACGCAGAAAGAAAGCTAAGGGAAAACGTCTCATATCAGATAACGTTGAAGACCAAATAGCAGCCCCCATCGGTAAGATATAATTTTCAGCAAAGTAATCACTAAACTGATGCTGAGTTAAAAAATCACCTAGCGTTTGATTCATTAACTCACTATCACCTACAACCTTTTTAGCAAGCTTATTAAACTGGGTGATCTCATACAAAAAGCGATAAAAAGCCGGGTTCAATAAATTACGTTTCTGGGCAAACAGTGATGAAATAGTATGCCCATTATATTCAAGCCCCGTACGCTCATTGTGAACACTAAAGCTCATTTCGCTTGGCTTACCTGTTATTTCAAGTTGTTCAAGCAAATTTTCAAAGTTTGGATAAGTACGATCATTAAAAACAATAAACCCAGTATCGATGGCATAATCACCACTATCTACAGTGACATCTACCGTTGCAGTATGCCCACCGACATAACTGTTTGCCTCGTAAACAGTAACTTCGTGTTCTTGATGTAAATACCAAGCGGACGTCAAGCCTGAAATACCGGAACCTATAATGGCTATTTTCATTATGATTTCCCCGTCATTCGTTTAATTACTGCCAATCGAAATGTAATTGGCAAAAGCGCAATAGTTTTAAGAAACAGTGTAAAGGTGGCAGGAAAACTAATTTCTTTTTTTCCTGCAGCAATACCTGATCTTATTTTTTTTGAAGCATGTTCGGGTGACACTAACATTGGCATCGTAAAATCGTTTTTATCTGTTAATGGCGTTTTTACAAAACCAGGATTCACTAACGTAATTTTCATATTCAAATAAGCGAGATCAACAGCAAGTGCTTGAGTGATATAACTCATTGCAGCCTTAGAAGCGCCATAGGCTTCTGCACGTGGTAAAGCAACGAAACTGGCAGAAGAACTGATAATGACTAAATGCGTTTTTTCATTAAATCGCGCTTGTAAGGCTTCTATGCAATGGAGAACTCCGTAAACATTGACATCAAAAACGCGTTTAACTAATGCTGTATCAATTTTTCCTTCATCAATGTATTCACACGTGCCGGCATTTAAAATAATTAACTCTGGTAGAGTCTCTAAGGATGTAAGCGCTGATAGTGTGCTTTCAAAATCTGTTACATCGAAACGTAATGTTTTTATCGCTTGATGTTCTTCTTCTAATTCATTTAAACGCTGCGCATTTTGACCGCAAGCAATAACACGCCACCCGTCATCTGCATAATCACATGCAAGCTGTTTGCCAATCCCTGAACTAGCACCTGTGATCAATACCTGATTCATTGCCCTAACCTTGATTTAATGTGTCGAATAATGCGTCCAAACATGGGTAGACCTTCATAAATCATTTCCCCCATATCGAAATAATCACGATGATAAATCACTTTATCTTGTTCAAATTTCAGCTGAGTACAGCCTTCTAAACTACGTTCTTTGCCATTTTGTAATCGAGGATGTGAAAAGTGCATTGTCCATTGAACAAACGCTTCATGATCATCTTCTACATAGCTATTAATAATAAATCGACAGCTATTTATATTTTGATAAAGGTTAAAAAAGTAAGCTTCTAAAGCACTAAAACCTTCAATTTTATGTGCAGGATCTTCAAAAATAACTAAATGATGATAAACGTCAGACAGTTGAGAGAGGTTGTCCTTTCCTAGTTGTCCATACACATTAAAAAACTTAATTAATGCAGGGTTTATCACTGCGTCCATTATTTATTCCTCCACCAGTGTTATTGATGAATATCCATATAAGCCTTTGCTTGTTTAAAAGACTCAATTGCGACTAGACGGGCTTCCTTATGATCGACAATTGGCAATGGATAATTCAGTGATTCTGCACTCGCCCATTGATGCGGCGTGTGTATGTATTTATCCGGAACATGTTCTAATTCCTTAACCCATGTACGGATGAAATCACCTTTTGGATCAAATCGTTGCCCTTGTAGTGTTGGATTAAATACTCTGAAATAAGGTTGTGCATCGGTACCTGTTGATGCGGCCCATTGCCAACCTCCGTTATTGGAAGCGAAATCACCATCAATGAGGTGCTGCATAAACCACTGCTCACCGACACGCCAATCACATAACAAGTCTTTCGTTAGAAAACTTGCAGTGATCATACGTAAACGATTATGCATCCAACCTGTTGCACGTAATTGCCTCATAGCGGCATCGACAATAGGAAACCCCGTTTTTCCTTCTTGCCATGCTTTAAGTAATGTTGCGTCATCTTTCCATTTGACAAACTGAGTAAACTTTTGAAATGGCTGATGTTGGCTTAATTCAGGGTAGCGATGAAGTAAATGACCATAAAACTCACGCCAAACAATCTCGTTCAACCATGTAAAAGCGCCATCATCCTTATTAATTTCTAATGCATTTGGAAAGTGCTGCAATAGCTGATGCAGACACTGCCTAGTTGAAAGCGCCCCAATAGCAAGATATGGGGATAAACAACTAGTGCCATCAATCGCGGGAAAATCTCTGTTTTGGTGATATGATTCGGCTTTAGTTTCACAAAACGTTTCTAATCTTTGTGCAATAGTTTCTTCATCTACTGGCCATAACACACTATCGATAATCGGATAGTTGAAAGCTTTGATTTGATGACAGGCAGACAATAACTTAATCACCACGTCACTAGTTACAGTGTCACCCTTATTTGTTACAGGGTAACTAGGTGATAATAAGAAACGCTTGATCCATGCATTTCTAAATGGGGTGAAAACTTTGAATAATTCCCCATCACGGGTCAAAACCATTTCAGGCTGCAAAATATAATTATCATCAAAAATACTGAATTTTATACTATTTTTTGCAAGCAATTCCCCTACAGCTATATCACGTTTATGCTCATTAATTGGATATTGTTTATTCGCAAAAACATGCACAGCATTATAATCAAAACAAACTTGCTCAATAACTTTAACCGATTCTGAGAAGTCATTAACTTCAATAACTTGCAAAGGAATATTTTGTTTAGCCAACTGTTGCTTTAATACTTGTAACCGACGATGAACAAAGTCTACTTGAACTGCCGCCATATTATGTTGGTGCCACTGCATAGGCGTTGCAATAAAGAGTGCGATAATAGGAAGTCCACTATCGATTGCATGATTTAATGCTGTATTATCAACAACACGTAAATCTGAACGAAACCAAATAATAACGTGCTGCTCTTTTACTGTTTTATTTGTCATCATCACTCCTATTAGCTTATTAAAATAATAATGCTGGTGGATCTTTTTACTTCTACTGCTTGTGGATCATTTTTATGCTTCCAATGAAAGAAACTTGAACATTGCTTTCTTTTTCTATTATTTCAATATCAGCTAACTGCTTATTATCAAGTTTGTTTTCTCCAACGATATAGACGTGGTTAATGTCATGCTCTGTTATAAATGCTGACAATCCTGTTACTTTTCCTAATAAATCAGATAAAACAATCGCGTAATAACCTTCATACGCTAATTTTAAGGCCTGTTGCCACACAAAGTGATTATCTGAAGATGAAAAACTTAACACGAGACTTGGGGGATTTTTATCTGAATTAACTTTCGCTAATACAGGAATAAAACATTGAGTAAGTGCTGAGTTCCACACACTTTTTTGTAATGTTTTTAATGGATTATCACTGCGTGTTATATGTTGCTCAATTGGCTTTAAAAATTGCTCTTCTAAAACATTAAATGGATAAAGTTTTAATGCTTCACGTACGCGTTTTTCTATTTGTTGTGCTTTACCCTGCTCAATTAAACAGATGGTTTCGTCAACCATTTCTATTTTTTCAACATTTAATTCATGATGTTCAGCAGTACCTTCTAATAAAGGTTTAACCTTACCAATTGATACTCCTTTGGCTAACCAAGTTAAAATTTCATGAATTTTAGCAATATCGCTATCGGTATAAAGACGGTGACCTTTAGGTGTTCGTTGAGGAACTAATAAACCATATCTGCGTTGCCAAGCACGTAAGGTTACAGAGTTAACACCCGTAGCTTCAGATACTTCACTAATTGAATACAACTTAATTTCAACGTTCAAATTATTACCTTCATTCGTAATTTCATAATTAGTTTAAGAACATAACAATACAAACTTGTACAACTGCTCTTTCATGTATAACTATAGTGTTAAACCTCCAACTTGTACAATGATTTAACCTTGTACAAGATTGAAGTTAGAGTTGTATCACATCAAAAAAAGAGGTGGTGAGTAGTAATTAGAAATAAGCTAAGTATTGTGGCAATCAAAATAATGATTGCCACATTGAAAAACGCTATGCGTTAAGTGCTTGTTCTAAATCAGCAATGATGTCATCAATATGTTCAATGCCGATAGAAAGTCTTATCATTTCAGGATGAACACCAGCTTGGCTCTGTTCTTCTGGTGTCATTTGTCGATGTGTGGTTGAGGCAGGATGACAAGCCAGTGATTTAGCATCACCAATATTCACTAACCGTTTAAACAAACCGAGTGCATCATAAAAACGAACACCTGCTTTATAACCATTTTTCAGTCCGAACGACAAGATAGCAGAGGGTTTACCCTTGGTATATTTTTGTGATAACTCGTAATAATCCGAATCAGGAAGACCAGCATAGTTAACCCAACTAACTTGGTCATGGTTAGCGAGATATTGTGCAACTTTAAGTGCATTTTCAGTATGTCTCTCCATGCGTAATGGTAAGGTTTCCAAACCTTGCATCAGCATAAACGCATTCATCGGAGACAGCGCAGCACCTGTATTTCTTAGTGGCACAGTTCGCGCTCTACCAATAAATGCCGCTTCACCAAACGCTTCATTATATACAACACCATGATAAGACGGTTCTGGTTGGCTAAATACAGGGAATCTATCTTTGTACTGTGTCCATGGAAATTTCCCTGAATCAACAATAACGCCACCTAATGTTGTTCCATGTCCGCCCACATATTTAGTCAATGAGTGAACAACAATATCAGCGCCAAATTCAATTGGTTTACATAGCACAGGTGTTGCAACAGTGTTGTCGACGATAACAGGTACGCCTTTATCATGTGCTAACTGAGATACTCTTTCGAGATCAATGATGTTACCACTAGGATTACCAATACTTTCACAATAGACCGCCTTGGTCTTTTCATCGATTAACGCAGCCATAGATTCTGGTTTATCATCTTTTGCAAACCGAACTTCAATCCCTTGGCTTGGTAACATATGAGCAAATAACGTATAGGTTCCGCCATAAAGTTGTGGTGTTGATACAATATTATCCCCTGCTTGAGCTAGGGTTAGAATCGCATAGTTAATCGCCGCGCTTCCAGCACTGACCACTAAACCCGCAATACCTCCTTCAAGCGCAGACATACGTTTTTCTAATACGTCATTGGTCGGGTTCATGATACGGGTATAAATATTGCCCGGCACTTCAAGATTAAAAAGATCAGCACCGTGCTGTGCATCATCAAACTCGTAGGCTACCGTTTGATAAATTGGTGTTGCGACTGATTTAGTTGTCGGATCGGTTTCGTAACCACTGTGAATGGATAGCGTTTCGTCTTTCATTTTTCTACCTTGAATAATTGAAAAGAATAATAAGTATACAGACTACATTTAATAATCTATTGATGTAGCCTAATGGTTATTTTAGTTCAACATATGGCGTTTATATCTTAAAAACCACAATACGTATTTATAATGAATAACGTAACTTCAATGCTTCAGGATAAGGCGCTAAATAAGCTTGTTTTGATAAATACTCATTAGGGTTTAATGCTAAATGATGATTGATGAGTGTTAACGGTGCGATTAATGGCAGGTTACCTTCACGATAGCGCATAATAACATCGCGTAATTCTGCTTTTTGTTGTTTATCTAAATTACGTTTAAAGTAACCTTGAATATGTAGCAGTACATTCGTATTCGTTTTGCAATTTGAACGATGTTTTAGACCGTCCATTAATAATTGACGATACTTTACAAAGAATGCATTAATATCACTCCACTCATGACTTTTAGCTAGTAGCTGACCAAGCTTACGGTACGTGGCTGGGTGGTTTGCCATCAAGGCTAATTTATATCGAGCATGGAAGTTCATTAATTTATTGCGACTGATTCCGTCTTCACCTTTTACACTCTCATATAAATCATTAAGTGCATAAACCCGAAAAACAAAGTTTTCTCTTAATACGGGATCGCATAAACGGCCGTCCTCTTCAATCGGTAACCAAGGCATTTTCTGCATAAGACGTTTTGTATAAATACCCATAGAGCCGCCAGGAACTGAGTGACCATTATCAAGATAAAGTTTAACTCGCTCCATACCGCAAGAAGGCGATTTAGCACATACAATGTAACCACATAATGTTTCTAATGAAGGTAAAACATTATCAGTAAATGCGTTCATTTTGTCAGTATAATCAAGCGTAGTATCTTTACTATCAACTAAACGAACATCAATGCTGTTATCCAATAAACGAATAACTGGACGCGGGATCGTCATGCCAATGCCGACTTCTGGACAAATAGGCTTGAACTCAAAATATTCACTTAATTCTTCGTCTGCGAATTTAAAACGTTTATGACCCCCGTCAAAACGTACTTGTTGTCCTAAAAGACAACCACTAATTCCTACTTTAATTGCCATAAATACTCCGTTGGCACTCAAAACTATAACCCTAAATAAATCAGGGCTAATGTTGCTATAAAATAATATTGAGTGTAATAATGCTGTAATGAATATTTACATTTTCCTAATTATTACGTTGCTCACATTATTTCCACCCTTGATGCCATAACGAAGTATTTCTTAAATCTTGCCAATTGATCATAAATTCACGTTTAGACATTACTGCTTCCATCGTGCAATGCAATACTTTACCTTCCTCGTTAATTTCAAGTTCAGTAATAATAAAATGTTTTTCTTTATTTTTAGGTGTTGCAGCAGTCCACTTACTATTTAACAACTTTTTCGGGTTGAATTGATTCATTATATTTACCCTTAATTTCATTATTACAATGAGAAACGAAGCTTTAGTTTTTCAGGGTAAGGAGATAAATATGCTTGCGTTGCAAGATATTCATCAGGGTTTACTGTTAAGTGATGATTAATAAGTGTTAGCGGGGCAATTAAAGGAATATTTCCCTCACGATAGCGCATAATTACATCACGTAACTCTGCTTTTTGATCCTTATCTAAATCACGTTTAAAGTAACCTTGAATATGCATTAACACGTTGGTGTTATTTTTACGGCTTGCACGGTTTTTCAGAGCGTCCATAAATTGCTGACGATAAGTTAAGAAGAACTCAATTAAATCATCCCACTCATGAATTTTCGATACTAAGCGTCCAAGCGAACGATAAGACTCTTGATGATGTGCCATTAAGCAAAGTTTGTAACGAGAATGAAACTTAATGACTTTTCCTCGAGTAATACCACCGTCAACACTACGATAGAGATCATCAAGTGCATAAACACGGAAGATAAAATTCTCTCGCAGTACTGGATCACATAGTCGGCCATCTTCTTCAATAGGTAACCATGGCATTGCTTCCATTAGTTGCTTGGTATAGATACCAACAGATCCGCCTGGTACTGAGTTACCATTTTCTAAATACAATTTAACTCGTTCCATACCACAAGAAGGTGATTTAGCGCACACCACATAGCCACGTAACCACTCAAAACTAGGTATAATTTCATCGGCGAACGCCTTCATTTTATCAGTGTGATCAATAGCATTATCTTTACTATCAACAAGCCGTACTTCAATGCCATTATCTTGTAAACGAATCACCGGACGCGGCGTAGACATCCCAATAGCCATTTCAGGACATACCGCTCTAAAGCTGAAGTATTCAGCTAAGTCTTCTGCTACAAAACGATTACGTTTATGCCCGCCATCAAAGCGTACTTTCTCGCCTAATACACATGAACTGATTCCTACAGGGATACCCATACCCGCCTCCAAAGTTGTACAGTTATTTCTTGTTGTACAATCAATGTAGACAAATAGATCACCTTGTACAAGTTTTTTTATTGTATAAGTATTGTGATGACGAATGAGAGCGCCTATAAGGCTTAAAACACACTTATCGTTAATATTTAATTAACAATACCTTAACTTGATCTAAATCATCATGATGATTTGGAAAGAAGTTTATTGTTAACTTATTGTTAACAGGAGGTGGTATGAAATTAAGAAAAGATAAAAGATGCTATACCGATCTTTGTATTAACGGTAAATGGTTCCATCATGATCACTGCACAAATACGGCTTATATGCTGAAAGGAGGTGATTCTCCTCTATTAGAATTGGCAAGAATACCGCAAACAGAGAGTGAGCTTATTGGACTGCTAGAGGAAGCAACATTAAATTAACATAGTGGTATGTTCTATGATTCTAATTCTGTGTAATCTTTGGATATTAATGAGAACCAATCATAAAGCGATGTATTGATAAATACATCGCTTATTTATAGCAAAAGCTAAATTAGCTCCAGCGCTCTTGGCGCCATTCTTGTTGCTGTTCTTCGTTTAAGAACGTCCAAGCAATAAGACGTGAGATCTTTTGACCTTGTGACATTTCAATAGTTTTTACCGAAACCGCACCCACTTTCTCAAGTTGCTTGTAAAGTACACCTAAGTTTTCTTTCTTCGATACTAAGGTTGTAAACCAGAAGCACTGTGTAGACTTACTTGCACTTTGATTGATCATTTTTTTGATAAAACCGACTTCACCGCCTTTACACCACAATTCAGCTTTTTGACCACCAAAGTTTAATACAGGTGTTGTTGATGACTTCGCATTATTAAAAGCAGGCGATACTTTACCGCGAGAACGAGCTTGTTGTTTCTTATTCGCATTTGCTGCAAGGTTACGAACTTTTCGTTCAGAACCTGCCATTGCTTCTTCTTCAGAGCTATGGAATGGCGGATTACATAACGTAAAATCAAACACTTCTTCATCATTGATCGTATCTGTAAAGATATTATCAGCATTCTTTTGTAGACGAATTTGAATAGCGCCTTTTAAACGTGGATTGTTACCTGCAATGAATTTTGCTGATTTCACAGCAAGAGGATCGATCTCTGAACCAACAAATTGCCAGCCATAAACACGATGTCCAATAATTGGGTAGACGCAGTTTGCACCGATACCAATGTCTAAACCACGAATACCTTTACCTTGAGGAATCGCCCCTTCGTTAGATTGCGCTAATAAATCAGCAATGTAATGCAAATAGTCGGCACGACCAGGAATTGGAGGACATAAAAAACCAGCAGGAATATCCCAATGATCCACTTGATAAAAATGCTTTAATAACGCTTTGTTTAATGTTTTAACTGCGAGTGGATCGGAGAAGTTTACAGAAAGATCACCATAAGCATTTTCGCTAACATGCTGATCTAACTCTGGGGTTGCTTTAATTAGTGTCGCAAAATCATAACGCGCACGATGTGGGTTACGTGGGTGTAAGCCTTGCTTAGGCTGTGCGTTTTTCTTTTGGGTCATCTTTGCTTCTCGCAGAATTGGATCTTATCAAAGCGCAGCATTGTACATGCTTATCGATGATAAACTTAGTGTTTAAGGTGTTAATGATTAAATAAATGGCTAAATCGTCCACTTATTATTGCTATATCTTAATAATTTGACGTGTTGTTTAGTTCTAAAATACAAATTATCAGCTCTTACCACTGCTTATTTGTCATTTTTAAATCCAATATCGCATCAGTACAAAAATCAAAACAAGAGAAAGGATTTATACTTAATAATAAAAACAACAAAAGGATAGTTAATAATGTCGCAAGAAAATACTTTTGTTATTTACTGTTCTCCACGCCTCGCTAAGTACCATCACCTGCCTTTACTCGTGCTATTAATCGTTATTTTTGCGGGAAGTTATTCACATATCGCCATCGCAAATACACCAGTGACAGCAATAACGGATACCCAAAAGTCAAACCATCAAGCTGTTGATACATCACATGAACTGACAACGGCTGCGTTAAGCAACAAGGAACTGGTCATCGGCACTTATATTTGCCCTCCTTTTGTTATGCAAGATCAATTTGGTGAATATACAGGATTAAGTATTTTACTATGGCAGCAAATAGCTGAAAAGTTGGAGATCCCTTACACCTTCAAAAATTACCCTTTAAAAGATCTATTACAAGCGGTTGCGGCAAAAGAAATCGATATTGGGTTATCGTGTTTATCGATCACACCAGAGCGAGAGCAAATCATTGATTTTTCGCACTCTTTTTACGAAACGCATCTTGCAATTGTTGTTAAATCTGCCAGTCATTTCGATACGTTTAAAAGTATTATAACTAACAGACACCTCTTAACCATTATTGCTATTTTTGTCACGGCTGCGGCAATTATCGGTGGCCTCTATTATTTATTAGAGCACCGTGTTAATGACAAGCTTTACTCGATGCGTTCAAGACCCGCGCAATTAATTGAAGGTTTTATTCTAGGGTTGTTATTTATTACCAAAGGACCTTTTAATTATTACGAATTTAAAACGCTAACAGGACGAGTACTAACCGTTGCACTGGCGGTTTTCACAACCCTGTTTATTGCCAGTATCACCGCAGTTTTAGCCAGTACATTTACTATCGGATTAATTAATAGCGATATAAAAAGCCCCAACGATTTAGCGAATGTTAATACTGGCGCAAAGACTGCTTCAACGTCGTCGCAATTTTTAACTCGTCACAGTATTGCCCATCGTCAATACGACACAGTCGTTGAAATGTTGGATGCTTTAGAACGTGGTGAAATCGATGCTGCCGTGAATGATGATGCAATCGTAAAATACGAGCTAAAGATCGCAAAACAAAACGGTAAATATGAAAAATTAACTGTCTTACCTTATCAATTTGAAAAGCAAAATTATGGTATCGCGTTAATAGAGCAAAGCCCTTACGAAGAATCAGTAAACCGAGAATTACTACAATTTAGGCAGAGTAATGAATGGCGTAATGCATTGCTTGAATACTTTAAAATCAAATAGCGCAGAACATAAAAAGAAAAAACAGATATTTGCGCTATAGCGTTACAGGATTAAGCTATAGCGCGAATAATGTAAACATTAACGAATACGGAATAATTTACCTAGTTGACTTAATTTAGAAGGGTGATAAGACCAACAATGATCGAACATCTCTAAAAGTTCTGGATTGCCGTATTTTGACAGGTTAACGGCATGAAAACGGTTCTTCTGGGCTTTCAGTTTTTCTACTCGGCTTAACATAGCCTCAGGCTGGCTAGGCGCAATAAAGTCAGATAGCACCACGAGATCAGCGTTTTTATATTTACCGTCACTCATCAAATCAATCGATTGATCTAATACAGGACCAAGATCCGTACCGCCATGAAATGAATAAGATAAAAAGTTAACCACTTCGCTTAACCCATCTTGCTTCGTCAACTCGTACGTAATCTGTTGAGTTGAAAACATAATGACATAACAATCACGTTCATCAGCAAGTGCTATTTGCATTAAGCCATAAGCCAGTGCTTTGGCACAATTTTCAGGGAAACCCGACATAGAACCTGAAGCATCAATACAAACAATAAATGGGCCTTTATCTTGATCTACCTGTTTAGTTTGTCGCTTATACGCTTTTACCTTACGTAGTTTACGCTGCGTACCTTGCATACGGTAATTCATTAAGCGTTTATCGGCTAAGTGTTTATAGAACACCACTTCTAATTCAGGATAGGCTAAAAACATTGCTTCATTAGGTAAGAGTTTGGCGAGATCGTCACTTTCATGGATCCCGACAATATCATCAGTGACATTGTCACTTTTCTCTTCCACCAGTTTAAGTTCTTCTGCTTTTACGCGCTCTTTATTAGGATCATCGACTTCACTGGCCATACGCCCTAACTTCTCAGCAATATCTTGCAAGCCGTTATTGTTTTTTAAAAACTTAGCAATTTTCTTCATGACATCGACATCAGTCTGCGTCAATTTCGCTTTTGCCATATCCCATAAACGACCGGCCTTTTTCTCATCGCCAGCTTCAGTTACTTCTTCCACTTGCTTTAACGTTTCAATACGCTGATACAAGTCTTTCAACAAATCTTCTTTATTTTCTTCAATTTCCGATTCTTGCGCTTCTTTTAAGGCATAAGCAATATACTCATACCACTTGTCACAAAAGAATCGTTGAAACATCGGATTATGTTTCTGGTGTTCTTTGGCTACAAGATTTTTTGCTTTGAAATAAAACGAAGACTGCCCTTCCAGCTTTTTTACGACGTCATCAGCATGCTCGATAAAATAATCTTGATCCCATTTACAGACTTGTTGATAAAGCTCTATTTCGTCATGAAACCGTTCTACCACCGTTCCCTTAGCGGTTTGACGGATCATTTGCCCTCGCCATTTCATGACTTGGTTTTTCATCGCCGTTTTAACACCAGGGCTAGATTCTGCCGCCATTAATAACTGCGGACGTACCATGACTTCATGAACAGCACTATCAATAACGCCTGATTCAGCAAGCATCAATGCGAAGTTTAATCCTTCAGAGACTGGCATACGCGATTCTCCTTTTTCGTGCCTACCGTTAGGTGTTGATTACACCTAACAATAAACTGCTTAACAACAAGCATTATTTGGCAAAATACTCAGAAAGATGGGTAATGCGAAATGCACTCTTTTCGACTAGCCCTTTAAGCTCTGCCACTTTATCTGCAGCATCACATAGACTTTGTTCAATCAGTGCAGGAAAAGCATCATTGATAAAGTTATGCGGTAATGCTCCGTGGAAACTTGCACGTGACTTTTTAATGTTATGCTCTGCATCAACTATTTTTGCCATGGCACCGTCAACACCGTCTTGCCATGTTTGTTGCTGAGTTTCAGTGATACCTTTATTACCTGCAATGCCTACTAATACCGAGCGATTAGCAATATCTTTAATGGTTAGGCGGTTTTGCGCATCAATTTCAAATTGTAAGCGACACAAATGCGTGTTCTTATTTACAAAACCATAAATATCACATTTACCCGTCCTAATTTTCTTATCAAACTCATCACCATCTACGTATACCCATCGGCTATCACCCGGCTCTTGTTCCGAGACTGATGGATTTTGCTGTAGCATCACCAATTTGATCATACGAGGGTTGTTGTTAACGTTAAATCTTGCGGCTGTCGCAAAGTTATATTTAAACCACTCTTTACGCATAGTGCTTTCTTTAGTAAAAGGCACAGCCAATTTTTCAACGACATCATTGTTAATCTTATTGATGATAGTTTCTGCTTCATTAGCGTCTAAACTTGAGTGAGTCTGATTAAAGGCATGTTCTGTCGCGAATGTATTAATGATATTACAAATAACATTACGCGATTCTGGGCTATGCCATAAGCAATCTTGCAACAGTAACAAATCAAGTGGGTTGATTTCACTACGACCATTAAAAAACGCGCTGGCTTTTAATAGCCGTACCGACTTTTTCCAACGTCGATCAGAGATATACAACTCACTGTCACTATCAATCACATCGGTTTGATTAACATGCTCTTCAACCATTGATTTAAGCTTAAAGATTTGTTCAAAGGTCTCTTCACTTAATTGGATCTCATCAATATGCTGCTGCCAGTTAACATACTCTTCATCTTTAATAGTGAGACTTGGATCTATTTCTTGTAGTGTTGGCCCTTCCCCCATCAATAGGGCTTTAAAGTTCTTTTTCTCTTGAATACGATTAACGAATACACGAACGAGCATTCGATCATATAAAGCATCAAGGCCACTATCTTCATCAGGTAACTCGTTAGATGCGGTGATCAACAAGCGCATAGGTACAGGTAGTATGTCTTGACCATTTTTGAATGTACGTTCATTAACCACTGTTAATAACGTATTTAGAATAGCAGGGCCGGCTTTCCAAATTTCATCAAGAAAAACCACTTGTGCTGTCGGTAAGTAACCATCAATTAAACGGACATATTTACCATTGTCTTTTAACTCTTGAATAGATAAAGGTCCAAACACCTCTTCAGGTGTTGAAAAACGCGTCATCAAGTAATCAAAAAATTTGCTATCATCAAAAGCCTGAATTAATCGTTTTGCAATTAAACTTTTTGCGATCCCTGGTGGCCCTAAAAGAAAAACACTCTCTCCTGCTAATGCCGCAAGCAAACACAGCTTAATCACTTCCTCACGTTCATAAACGCCATTAGAAAGCCCTTTAATCAATTTTTGAATCCGTTCAGATAAAATTGCTTTATTCGGTGATGTTGCTGTTGTTGCCATTTTAAGCATATAACCAACCTTGTGTATTTCCTACTAACGCTGTACGGCGCCTACCTCAATCATTAAATGTAAATCCCTACACTTAATGTTACATCTGTTAATCGACTTTAGCATTTTACTAAGTTGATTCAAAATTTTATCTTATATTGGCAATGATATTAACTATATACTCTCATGGCATTAACCTTTTACAGTGACTATTTCTAGTTACCATTAACTCGCCAACACATGACTTTTAGTTATGAGATTCACAAACCTGTCACACTATCGTAATAACATACGCTCGAAATAATGAAGCTCATGGAGTAAAAAATGCTTAAAACCGTAATTCGCTTACTCGCATTAGGCGTATGTATATCATTCAATGTACAAGCAAAAGAAACAGTCACCGTTGTTGGATCTACATCGGTAAGTCACATTATGGATGTGCTTGCAGATACCTACTCGTCAACGCATAAAGACACCACAATTGAAGTTCAAGGTATCGGTTCAACCGCGGGTATTAATGCTGTTAAGCAAGGTGCCGCTGAAATAGGTATGAGCTCCCGTGTCATTTCTCGTGCTGAATTAGATAATAACTATAAAGCCATTACTATTGCTTATGATGGTATTGCGCTTGTAGTAAATAAAGCGAATCCGGTAACAAATCTGACGCGTGAGCAACTTATTGCTATTTACCAAGGTAAAATCACTAACTGGAAATCAATTAACGGTAAAGATTTAGATATGGCAGTCGTGAGCCGTGAAAATGCATCAGGCTCTCGTTTTTCATTTGAACACTTTTTTGGGTTAACCAAACAAGTTTCTGGCTTTACTGTTTCTAATATCAGCCCACGCGTACTGGTGGTAAGTACCAATGGCATGGTGAAAAGTTTAGTTTCACGTAATAAACATGCAATTGGCTATGTCTCTCTTGGCTCTGTTGATGATTCAGTCAAGGCTCTCTCGTACGATAATGTTTTACCGACTGCTGCCAATATTGAATCAGGCGAATATAAAATTGCTCGACCGTTTTTGTTGATGTTTAAACAAAAAGGCTTAGCCAATGATGCGCAACAATTTATTAAATTTGTCCTTTCTAACCAAGCGCAAAGTATTATCAAAGATAAGGGCTATGTTGCTATTGATGAGAAAGCCTGATCGTTACAAATTAAATACCTCACCTTAATAACCAATAGAAATAAGGCGGCAGTATTAATTATCATGCTATTACACTGCTCGCCTCTATATTTCTATTTTAACGATATTTATTTAACAACGGGGTAACACTCAGTTGCCCCCCATTCTGTCCACGAACCGTCATAAACAGTGAGCGCTTTACGGCCAATCAAATTTGCAGCTAAAGCTAAAATGCATGCTGTCACACCTGAGCCACAGCTAAAAATTAAACGCTGTTCTGGTGTTGATAACGCATCAAACTTGGCTTTTATCTCGGCTAGCGCAATAAAGTGGCCATTATCAAGCAATTCACCAAACGGTAGATTTTTTGCATTAGGCATATGACCACTTCGAATGCCCTCACGCGGCTCTTTCACTGAGCCCAAGAAGCGTGCACGTGGCCTTGCATCAATCACAGCAACATTTTTATCAGTGAGTAATTCATTAAGGTGTTTAGCATCTATCACCCATTCTGATTGTAACTGGGCGTTAAAATCCATTGGGATTATATTTTCTAGTTCACCTGATTCGAGTTCAAGCCCAGCTTCTATCCATGCAGGTAACCCACCATCTAAAACAGAAACATTATTGTGTCCCATCGTTTTAAACATCCACCAGCCACGTGGCGCTGAAAACATGCCTAAGCTATCGTAAATCACAACATGGGTATTATTACTAATACCTAGTTTGCTTACCTCGAGTGAGAACTGCTCCGCCGACGGTAACATATGCGGTAAATCGGTATCTGGATCGGCTAGCTTGTTATTAAAATCAAAAAAGCGTGCACGTGGAATACGTTGTTCAATCAGCTCTTGCTCTGGAGAGCGATCAACGCCAGGCATAAAAGACGTAGCATCTAATACGACAAGATTGTTCTGTGCATTATTCGCTAATGCTTGATGTAACCATTGCACTGAAACTAAGTCTTGATGTGGTACTGATGTCGACATGACGGATCCTTTGTTTATGCTATTAACCAAATTGATCTTACTACTTAATCAACAGTTTGTACCAATACAGATAGCCCATTACTTTGCCAATCATTGTTTTCAGCCATACGCAGTACATCTGCACTACTATATAAAATGCCATCATATACAACCACAATACTGGTATCACCTGGTTGTAAGAAGTGTGTTTCTCCGTATGGTGTATAGCGAGTTGCACCAATACTAATAATGGCTTGCTTTGGATGATCAGCTTGATTTAGTAGCGCGTTAATATTTTCAGTTGGCCCAATATCCTGCTGGTGATTCATACGTTCAATAACCCAATCAAGCAGCTTTTGGTGAAAGTAGCTATATCCAACTACTGGGCTATCTTCACCATAGCAATGAAGTTGACCATTAGAACGATGAAAACTTGCGATACGGAAACGATCTAATATCCCACCAGTTTGGAAATGGTCGATATCAATCAAGGTTTCTGAAATCCCTTTACTGTTTGCTCCCCAATTCTTTTTCTCACTAATTTTATTCGCATCAGGCTTTCTAATAGAACAATCATTATACGCTGCAAACTGACGTGGAATTAAACTAACAACATTGATTTCACCAGTACTTTTTTGTTGATATTTAATATCACAAATAAGCGCAACTTCGGGCTCAATCTGTAAATTATCAGCGTTGTTTGATGGCGTAATGCGCGTAGATGAAAGTGGGTATACCGTTAAGAATGAATTTGTATTAGAAGGCACATAAAAAGGAAAAATGCCTTTGGGTTGAACTTCTTCTTTTACTTCTATATCTAAAAAATCCCTCGCTTCACCCGCTTGTTCTAAATGCCCAGCAAAGTTACCTGCAATACCAAAACCAATACATGATTTAAACATAACTCAATCCAGATAATGAAAATATATCGTAGATTCTAAATTCATCAGCAAAATTTTTCTGGAGTTCAGTTATCACTATTATGTATCGAAAATAATACAAATTCATTTTTTTGCGATAAATGACACGCTGCTGGTAATTTTTTAAACAGTTGTAGCTACGCTTTAATAAACAACAGTTCAAGATGGAGCTGCACATGACATTGCATTTATGGCTAAAAAAATTAACGTACTTAGTCGGTATTTTTGCTGCTTTTAGCTACCAATCATCTGCGTTAGCGAATACACCAGTTAATGCACAAGCAACAGCAAAGGCCATTAATGGTACCGATGCTACCCTTTATGATTCACAACTGATCCCTTGGCAAGCTGCACTCAAACAAAAAGGTTTCGACAGTGTCAGCTGTGGCGCTGTTGTGATAAGTGAGTATTGGTTACTAACAGCAGCACACTGCAACTCATCAAACATTAGTGATATTGCCATCGTTGGTACAAGCATGATTCAAGATGGTAATTTTGCAAACCTTGATAAAAAGCATTTTTTTAATATCGTAAAGAAGATCAGTCATCCTAATTATAATGAAGACAATTTTATCAATGACATAGCGCTCTTTCGCGTTAATCGTTCAATGTATGGTATTGCCCAGTCAGTTAAACTAGCTACTCCTAATGAACAAATCATAGCTGATAATATATTCAGCAACACTTGGGCGACCAATATGGATTCTCCTGTCACTGCTATTGCTTCTGGTTGGGGAGACACTCTTAGAAAAGGTTATCCAACTACATTACAAGTAATTAGTTTAGCCGGTGTTCCTGATAACCAATGCGTTGGGCTCAATATCGGTAATGAACATATTATCTGCGCAGATTCAAACATTAATGGCTTAATTAAAGATGTATGTAGCGGTGATTCTGGCGGCCCGCTTATCTGGCAAAATCATCAAGCAGTATCTGATAGTGATAAAGGCATTCGGTTAATCGGGTTAACCAGTAATGGGGCAAAATGTTCAAATCGAAATGACAACCCAGAAAACCAATATAATCAGCTTACAGGGCAATATACCCAGGTTTCTACCCATCGAGATTGGATAGAACAACAAATACAAGATTATGATAATTCAACATTCACACTTAATGATTCCTCATTACAACCAACGCTGAATATCGATCCTTTTGCCGTAATAAAAGATCCTTCAAATAATAGAGACAATACGCAAACTGTCGTAACTGCGGCTGCAGAACAAACAGAAAGTGGCGGTACAGTAACCTTTTATAGCCTCCTGCTTACTCTTCTCATACTTTACTATCGCCGAAACCAAGGTAACTAAACACAGCGAAATGATTACAATGTTAAACTTGCTCTTAATAATCTTTTCATGGTACTAAATTAGTAACCTTTATGAAGTGATTGATTTCTTAGTAAACATTAGCTTGTTGCACAACTCAAAATAAAAATGAGCGATTTGACGGATATACGAAATGGATTTTTTCCCTGTTTTTCTAAAGTTAACCCATAAAAAAGTATTAGTCGTGGGTGGTGGTGAAGTTGCCTGCCGCAAAGTAGATCTATTACTTAAAGCCCAAGCTAACATTACGCTTGTCTCGCCAGAGCTTCACCCTCATCTTGTATCACTACTCGATGAAGGTAAATTTGAATATCTAAAAGCCCGTTATAAAAAGTCACTTCTTACACAATTTGACCAAGTTTGGGCGACAACCGATTCTCGTGAACTCAACCATCAAGTTTATCATGATGCTAATGCATTAAAGATATGGACAAATGTTGTTGATGATCCTGCATATTGTGATTTTATAACGCCATCCATGATTGATCGTTCACCAATGCAAGTTGCCATTTCAAGTGGTGGCGCATCACCTGTTTTGGTTCGTTACTTACGAGAACGTTTCGAAACACAATTACCACAAAACTTAAGCTTATTAGCTCATTATTCAGGACAGCAGCGTACTCGAATAAAACAGCATTACAAAACCGTTGATGAACGTCGAAAGTTCTGGGAGACATTCTTTCGTCTACCAGCAGTTGAAACAGCAACAACAGAGCAAGAATTAGAACAGGCTTTTAGTGAATTATTAGCATCATACCAAGATACAGGCGCTAACTTGTATTTAATCGAAACAGGTAACGACCCTGAATTATTAACACTGAAAGCATTACGTTTGATGCAGCAATCAGAGTTTGTTCTCTACCCTGAAGGGAAGAATGATATTTTTGTCGACCTTTGCCGTCGAGATGCTGATCGTGAAAGTTACGAACACGAGAACGTCATCGCTCGTGCGAAACAATTACTGAATGAGGGAATGCGAGTTTGTGTATTAGCGTCTAAAGACCAACACCGACCAGCATTGAAAAAGCTGTGTATCGAGCGTAATGGTATTTTTGTGCCTAGTCATAGCTAATACATCGTAAATAGACAAATATAAATTTATCATTACATATAACAATGCCGCTGATTAATCGCTTTTTTAAGCATAAATCTAGCGGCATTTTTATAAAGCTGGTTAATGAGCAATATGTAAGATTGTTTACTTAATCCTGGGTGATGGGTAACTCTATTTCAGCGCGAGCCGTTTTTTTTTCTGCGAGTTTCGCGTGTAGCCATAAACCAGAACTTTTCATTAAATAGCCAAATACTACACCCACAACCAATGATGGTATAACCAATTGCCAATTACCATTTGCAGCAAACGTTGCGCATGAGCCTATAAAGGTACCAGGGATAAAAGATAACCACGATTTTTTTGCTTGTGCGCACATCATAAATGCAACTAGAGCAGTGACAACGTAACCAATAATCTCAAAATGAACTAAAGATGATAACTTAATGATCACCATCGCCCAAAAAACACCGCTTAAGTTTGTTGCAATGCTTAACCCAACGCCTTTTATACCATCGCGCTGAAGAGCAAAATATGTCGTGCAGCCAAGAAATCCTCCCCAGCTTAATAAGCCCAGAGATACAGCTACCCAGCCCCAAATCCCAGATAAAATTCCTGTTGTTAAAGCGATTACTATAAGTACCGACATGACTCACTCTTTTGCGATGACAGAATTGTATTGAGTGTAACCTAAGACCTGTTCAAATTAATCAACTAAGATCACACAAAGAAAGTAATACTACATTCCATTTCATAAAATAATCAACAAAGATCACCATAATTACTTTAATTTAATACTGATATTGGAAATGATTAAACCGTGTTCATCCCCTAAAAAATTCCATTATGATGATGCCTAAATTCACATTAAAAATTGCGGATAAAACTGACTATGGTAATTTATCGCCTAATATAATGTTACTCGGAGTGCCGTCATGGGACCTTTAATGCTTGATGTATCAAGTTATGAACTTGATGCAGAAGAACGCGAAATTATTCAACATCCTACAGTAGGCGGTATCATCTTTTTCGCCCGAAATTATGACAATCGTGAGCAACTTCGAGCGTTAGTTAAAGAGATTCGAAAAACGGCTAAACGCCCTTTACTGATTGGTGTCGATCAAGAAGGCGGACGTGTTCAACGTTTCCGCGAAGAATTTACCCAACTACCACCTGCTCGCGCTTTTGCAGCGTCTAAAAATGGAGAAGTGCTTGCTAAGCAAGGTGGCTGGCTAATGGCTGCTGAACTACTCGCGATGGATATTGATATTAGTTTTGCGCCTGTACTTGATCTTGGTTACGACTGTAAAGCGATCGGTGATCGCGCTTTCTCAAATTCCCCACAAGACATTATCCGTTATGCAAGCCAATTTGTAAGTGGTATGGCGCAGGCTGGCATGGCTGCAACCGGTAAACACTTCCCTGGCCATGGTGGTGTGATAGCCGACTCTCACTTAGAAACGCCTTACGATTCACGGGATAATATTAAGAACCATGATATGACCGTATTTACACATCTCATTGAAAACAACCTGCTGCAAGGCATCATGCCAGCACACGTTGTATTTGATGCTTATGACGAAAAACCTGCAAGTGGTTCAGAATATTGGTTAAAACAGGTATTACGTAAAGAGCTAGGTTTTAAAGGCGTGATCTTCTCTGATGATCTTAATATGAAAGGAGCTGACGTATTAGGCAGCTATAGCGAACGAGCTATCGCAGCTCAAGAAGCTGGTTGTAACATGGTGATGTTATGTAATAACCGTGAAGGTGCTGTACAGGCCCTTGATGGATTACCACAGATTCCAGTCCCTATTTTAGAAACATTGTTAAAAAAACCAACCGCTGAGTATAGTGATTTGATCAATACTCGTATGTGGAAAGAAAGCCAAGATGCCGTTTCTCGTCTTGCACAAGAGTGGAAAGAGAAAAACGTTTAACACGTGGTTACTGTAATCATTACCAACAAAAAAGCCGACATTATGTCTAATGCCGTTCGGATAAGCATCATCGTTTATACCTAAACGGGTACTTGGATGGCACAAAGAGGACTGAACGTGGAAACGTTCGGTCCTTTCTTTTGTCCGGCAGAATAAAGTGACTGACGGCCTC
>NZ_PYNX01000062.1:0-504 GCF_003026755.1 Photobacterium sp. GB-50 | reverse complement strand
ATCCATCGCCGTAGCCATGAATATCACTTCTCTACCAAGTAAAAAAGTGGAGCGACACACGAGGTTCGAACTCGTGACCTCAACCTTGGCAAGGTTGCGCTCTACCAGCTGAGCTAGTGTCGCATCATATCTCTTAAAGAGATTGGTTGCGGGGGCCGGATTTGAACCAACGACCTTCGGGTTATGAGCCCGACGAGCTACCAAGCTGCTCCACCCCGCGTCCGATTTTGCACCTATTTTAAGTTGGGTAACAACTATTTTTATTCATCGCCGTAGCCATGAATATCAATTTGGAGCGACACACGAGGTTCGAACTCGTGACCTCAACCTTGGCAAGGTTGCGCTCTACCAGCTGAGCTAGTGTCGCATCACATCTCTTAAAAGAGATTGGTTGCGGGGGCCGGATTTGAACCAACGACCTTCGGGTTATGAGCCCGACGAGCTACCAAGCTGCTCCACCCCGCGTCCGATTTTGCACCTGTTTTAAGTTGGGTGACAACTATT
>NZ_PYNX01000061.1:0-505 GCF_003026755.1 Photobacterium sp. GB-50 | reverse complement strand
GAATCCTGCACGACCCACCATTCTTTCTCACGAAGGAATTAAAACTATCGTGGGCGATTAGCTCAGTTGGGAGAGCACCTCCCTTACAAGGAGGGGGTCACTGGTTCGAGCCCGGTATCGCCCACCATTTTCTCTTTAGAGAACTTCTTAAAAGAAGTAAAACATTGGGGTTATAGCTCAGCTGGGAGAGCGCCTGCCTTGCACGCAGGAGGTCTGCGGTTCGATCCCGCATAGCTCCACCAATGTCCCGTTCGTCTAGAGGCCTAGGACACCGCCCTTTCACGGCGGTAACAGGGGTTCGACTCCCCTACGGGACGCCACTTTGTAAATACATTCTTATGAGTGTGATTAGAAAGTGGATCTTTAAATAGAAACACAATGCTCTTTAACAATCTGGAAAGCTGACTAGTAAATTCAATCAATAGATTGATTTTAAAAAATGTTTTTATCTTTAGATAAAAACGAGTTCTCAAACAATACACATTCAAGTGTCTTGTATCGAGTC
>NZ_PYNX01000060.1:0-599 GCF_003026755.1 Photobacterium sp. GB-50 | reverse complement strand
ATACTTAAGTGCGCATTATGTATGGTGTTATGTTGAGTGGTTTGCTTTGCCTAACTGAATAACTAAGTGGGCGAGAGATATGCTTTAATTCGGCCTCAACGTGTTGAGGCTTGAATGCTCATCTGGAGAATCGTAGTTAAAAGTTAGCCCGTAACATAATGGCGCATAATGCGAAGTTAAGTTATAACTCATTGAAAATTAAACAACATAATTCTCAACTTCAATAAATGCTTCTTTATGGCAGTAGTGATATTGCTTCTCATGGCGCAGCCATATAAGGCAACTCACCAAAATTCAAATTAGATATCAAACCACCAATTGCCGATACCCGCAAAGCGGAAACCATCTTCAAAAACTCTCAAATCCTTTCGTCCTGCTAGGCGAGCTTTTCCTTAATTACACATCAGTTACAACGTCACACGAAATCAATAGTCGAAGACATAGAACTTCCGTAATTCATATTGCTTTGCCAAAGTGAGCGAGGTGAAACTGAGCCGAGAGAACTTTGGCGAAGCAACTCATATAGGTTGGGGTTTCTGTAACACCCCAACTAACTCCGGACATCCGGACAAACACTGAACCCAATTTTACGAATTAGC